>NZ_JBSFIH010000022.1:0-139405 GCF_053597455.1 Streptomyces sp. NPDC001393 | reverse complement strand
GGCGGATCTTCCGCAGAGCGCGTTGCAGCCCCAACCTCATGGCCGTCATCGCCAAAGCCATCCTCACTCTGGAGAGGCAACGCTGAAAGGGCTCACTGCTGTACTGGAGCACCTCAAGGTATAGGGCAGGAGATTCTCAGTGGTAGCGCATGTCCCCCGCCACGACATTCCGGTGGACGATGTCCGGAAGGACATGGCGTCATTGGTCGCGAGCACGAAGCGTGTGATCGATCGACTCGAACGATCCGAGATGTCACGCGCTCGGGCTCTGGAGGTCACGCTGACCGTGGCCAAGTCGTCCTGCGCGGAGGACCCGAATGCCGAGACGTTCGCGACATGGGAGGCATGGGTCACAGCCATGCAGGTCGGCTCGGCGCTGTTCACGTCCGCGATCGCGCCCGAAGGGCCGGTGCCCTGCCGTATCGGAGTCGACGGGGAGGTCAGGAGTCTCCCGGCCACCGGCCCGCAGTTCTACTTGAACGCGGGCTCGTGGATCACGTCGTGGTACCTGGCGACGATCTGCCGCGAGAACGCTCGCCTGGAACAACTGGCCGGCGTTCCCGTGTCGTTCCTGCGCCAGTCCGGTACTGAGTTCGACGAGTACCTTTACGACTGGGTGGAGGCTCTGCAGAGCTTCTGGCATGGCCGAGCGGATCTCATGTGGGACAAGGTGGTCGCCGCAGTCAATGGGACCGATCCCGCCGTGGCCCGGATTGGCGACACCGAACTCCTGCTGAAGATCCTTTATCCGCCGCTTGAGCTCTTCCACCTGTACCAGCGCCAAGAGGTCGAGCGGTTCAACGAGACCCTGATCAACGCCCTCAACTGGCACAAGGAGTACTGGACCGCCACGGAGGAGCGCGCCCAGAACAGCGACGGACTCGTAGCACTGGCCCCACTCGCCCTTGCCTGCATGGCCCGTGACGCAGGCTTCCCCATCGATGTCGAATCCGAGTATCTGCCCAAGGAGCTCCTGGGGTTCGGCTGGATGGGTGAGGTCGATGCCTGATCGGTTGAGCGTCATCATCCCACGTCACAGTTCGCCTGGACCCGACGACGAGGGCTACGCGGCGGGTCTTGGCCACGACGTGATCGAGGATGTCCAAGACCTCGAAGAGTTGCCCGGCTCCTTGGACATGGTGGCGGGCACCGCCTTGCTCCATCTCCAGGCTCGCTGCGCCATCGATCCGCGTGCAGCCAGGCTGGAGACATGGGAGGCGGTGGTCACCGCGATGCAGGTCTACTCGGCCCTGTTCGCGGTGACAGGCCTCAGCGAGGGCACGGTCCAGTGCCGGATCGCTCACGAGGTTCGCACCCTGCCGGCCATCGGACCACGCACCTACGCCAGCGCGGGCACCTGGCTCACCGCCTTCTGGCTGGCCGTGATCTGCCGCGACCAGAAGCGCCTGACCCAGCTGTGCGAAATCCCCCTGGACGAACTGCGATCACCACAAGGCTCGTATGACGAGTACATCTACCACTGGGTCGCAGCCCTCCAGGCCTACTGGCTGCAACGACCGGAGCTGTGGACGAGCTGACCCAGGCATTCCAGCTCTCCCACCCCGACACGGCCCGGATCACCCCCCGCGACCTGCTGCAGAACATCCTCTATCCCCCCATCAACCTCTTCTACCGCTTCCTGCGCCAGGACGGCCCCGGCTTCAACCAGGCCCTGGTCGAAGCCGTGGAACTGCACAAGGCCTACTGGACCGCGGACGAGGACAGGACCGACGACCCCTCCGGCATGGTCGCCCTCGCCCCACTGGCCATCGCCTGCCTCACCCACGACGGCGGCATCCCCATCGAGGTCGAAACCGACTACCTGCCCAAACACCTCCTCCAGCGCGGCTGGCTCGACGAGTTCGAGATCTGAGCCGAAATCCATGGAAGTTCGGCCGATCCGCTCTCAGTGAGGTCCACGTTCAGCACTGCAATCTCCCGAGACTCGGGGAAGGACACGTGCAGCACCTTCTGTAACTGCTACATCAGCAGCGCCGGATCCTTCTGGAAGATCCGGTGCAATGCCTCACGCGACGAGCCGACCATCACGCGGCCGCAAGCTCAAACCACACGTACTTCCCCCGGTCCCCGAACCGCGCCGTCGGTTGCCACCCCCAGTACTCGGCGCAGGCCTTCACCAGACCCAGCCCCCGCCCGTCCTCCAGCTCCAGATCAGCCACCTGCCCCAGCGGACGCGGGGGATCCGGCGGGGCGGGGTCGGTGTCCCACGCCCCGATCCACACCATCCCCTCCGGGGTGCGGCGGACCCTGAGCGCGGCCGGCCCCTTGGTGTGCCGTACGGCGTTCGACACCAGTTCCGCCGCCAGCAGTTCCGCCGTGTCCACCAGACCGATCAATCCGTGCAAGGTCAGGATGAGGCGCAGAGTGCGACGGCACACGGTCACCGCTCTGAGGTCGTTCGGGATATAGAGCGTGTAGTCCCAGGTGTCCATGGGCTCGTTTTCGGGCATGCGTCAGCAACTCCAGTGGGTGAGAGGGGATTTTCGCGTGCGGTGGCCTGCCGCAGCCGTCATGGCAGGACGGAGCGGTGCACTTCCGCTGCGTGTGCGCTACGTCACCGACGGTAGAGCAAAAATTTTTCCTTACGCAAGCAGATCCCGTAATCTAGCGCCCGAACGAGACACTGCCGCACGGCGGTTGAGGGCGGAGGGGCGATGGCGCCGAGGAGCCAACCCACAGCACGGCAGGTACGTCTGGGCACCGAGCTACGCAGACTGCGGGAAGCCGCCGGTCTCAAAGCCCGCGAGGTGGCAGGGCTGCTCAGCTCGACGTCCGCGCAGATGAGCCAGGTAGAGGCAGGTCTCGCGGGCGTCAGCGAGGAGCGGGTGCGGCGGCTGGCAGCGCACTACGCCTGCGCCGACGAGGGGTTCATCGAGGCCCTGATCGCGATGGCCACCGATCGCACGCAGGGCTGGTGGGAGAACTACCGAGGAGTACTCCCACCAGTGTTCCTCGACGTTGCCGAGACCGAGTACCACGCCACGTTCCTGCGAGAGGTCGTCACCAGCCACGTCCCCGGGCTGCTCCAGACCCCCGACTACGCCCGCGCCGTCTTCGGCTACATGGTCCCCGAACTGCCGGACAGCGAGCTGGAGCCACGGGTCGAGCACCGGATGAGGCGCAGGGCCGTACTGGAACGCGACGCGCCCGTCCACTACGAGACGATCGTCCATGAGGCAGCCCTGCGCATCCTGGTGTCGGATCGCCGCACCGCTCTCGCTCAGCTCCGCGAAGTGCTGCGGGCGATCGAGGGCGGGCACGCCACCGTGCGGGTCATTCCCTTCGCAAGGGAGGGGTTCGCCGGGGCCGGGACAGAGATGATGTACGTGGGCGGCCCGCTCCCCCGGCTGGACACCGTGCTGCGCGACGCCCCGCACGGCACCGCCTTCATCGATGCCGAATCCCAATTGGCGCGCTTCCGGTCCCTGCTCCATAAGGTGGAGAAAGCAGCACTGCAACCCGTGGAATCGCGGGACTTCATCCACCACATGACGAAGGAACTGTGAGGCGCCCGTATGACCCAGGCCGTCCACTGGCAGAAGTCGTCGTACTCCGGCGGAGGCGACGGCAACACCTGTGTCGAGATTGCCCACTTCGACGCCCACATAGCCGTCCGCGACTCAAAAGCCCCGACCAGAGCCACCCTCACCTTCCCGGCCGGAGCCTTCACCCCCTTCATCGAGGCATTGAAGACCCCACCCCACCGGCCCTCGACGAGCTGATGCCGAGCTGGCCCAGATCCGTCGGCGTGCGGGAGAGCACGTGGTCACCCGCATCAACCGCCATGAGTTCCGCACGGACGACGCGGACGACCTCATCGCACCCATCGCCAAGAGCAGCGAGGACGGCCTCGCCCACCTGGAGACGTCCGAGGACGATCGGTACGACGCGCTGTCGGCCACACTGACCCTCGCGAAGTGGCGGTGTCTGGCGATCCCGACAGAGTTTCCGACCTGGGCGGCGCGGGTCACCGCCATGCAGGTCGGCTGTGGGCTCCTCGCCGCCGGGACGGCCGCCGAGGGGCCCGTGCCCTGCCCGGTCGGCAGTTCGGGTGAGGTGAAGCAGCTGCCCGCCACCGCCTGGGGCACCCTGGCCGACGCCCGCACCTGGCACCAGGAGTGCTGGACCGCGAACGAGGCACGCGGCACCAGCGGCGAGGGTCTGGTCGCCCTCGGGCCGCCCGCAGCACTGCCGGGATTGCCGGACAGGGCCGGGCCAGAACAGGCTCAGCAACGCCTCCGCCGGGTCCGTCAGGCCGTTGTCGCCGCCCGTTAGAGGCAGTTCGAACCACACGGTCTTGCCGCGCGGCGTACAGCGGGAGCCCCAGGCGGCACGACGGACCAACCTGTGCCCGGTTCCGGGGCCGGCGAGCACGCGCCGGGCGGCCACACCGGGGGCCCCGGCACCTCCAGCCACGACTTGCCGGGCCACGGCGGCGACAACCATGTGCCTGGGCACGGTGGCGAGCCGCCTACGGGCGGGAGCGGCCTTTCGAATATGGCCCCACCCCCGAGAAAGACCAGTGGGATCCTATCCACCAAGACGAACCGGCCTCGGGTCAACTGAAAGACGGTGCACGATGCAGAGCAAGACACCGGACGGCTCCTCCGCTGAGGTGCTGGAGTGGGCGGAGGGGGCGCACCGAAATGCCGCTGGTCTCGCGTCCGTACTCGGCGTGTCACCCGAGCGGTACGCCGAGGACCCGTTGACCCTCCTGCCCGGGCTGCAGAGCTACGTGGACCGTCTGCCGCTGGGCGAGTTCGAGCAGTCTGACTGGATCGCACTCCACACCGATCTGACCTCGTACCTTGGGGACCTGCTCGTGCGTCGGCACGGAGCGATCTGGACGAAGATCGCCGATGCAAACTGGCCTGTCGGCTACCGGTACTTCGTGGAAGCGACGGGGCTGGATGGAGAACAGCGTCGCGTTGAACCCTATGACGTGGTGATGGAAGAATTCGAGCAACTTCCGATTGAGATCGGTCGAATGATCGCGAATGCGGAAGCTGTACTGAAACTGACTCCGGAGGTCGACGAACAGCCCCCCGCGGACGTCCCATTGGACGAACTCATGGGGGACGACCACTAAAGATTCCGGGAGAGGGTTGTTCCCAACAGAAATTTCTAAGAATTCGCCGGTTCATCCGGCCACAGGGCCATCCTGACCGGCACCGCCGACCTGTTGAGCAGCAGCTCGGGGACCTCGCCCGCGTAGAACCTGACTTCTCCGATGAGGCCCTCGCTCCTGACGTGGAGCGCCAGCCGCTCGGCCAACGATTCCAGTTCCGGCAGAAGCTCGCCGTGCACTTCCTGGCGAGCCGCCAGGAAGCAGCGATCCGCGCATTGGACCAGATCGCCCGTCAATAGCTGCCGATTCGCGCGGCTGGGGCACGTGCCGCGAGCAGCGGCTCCAGGTCTGCCATCTTGTCGACCATGCTGTTCACACTGTCCAGGACTCCCTGGTGCCACCGCAGGCCGTCGAGTACCACACTCGATACAAAAGAACCCCACATGCACAAGTTCGACATCTCGGAGAGGAACACGCCGTGACCGTCGTCGCAAGGCATGGCACCCCCCGCCCAAATGCCGAAGCCTACGCCGAAGCCCTCGGCAAGAGCCTGGCCATGTCAGTGGAATGGCTCGACGAGTCGGCCTCCATGATCGACTCCACGTTCTCCAAATCCTTGCTTCACGTACAGGCTCGCTGTGCGGCCGACCCCCAGGCGGCGAAAGTGGAGACCTGGGAGGCGATCGTCACAGCGCTGCAGATCGGCACCGCGCTCTTCGCCGTCACCCGTTCGGATCAGGGTACGGTCCGGTGTCGCGTCGGCCATGAAATGCGCACCATCCCAGCCCTCGGCCCCCGACCCTTTGCGGACGCCGGCAACTGGATCACCACCTTCTGGCTGGCTGTCATCTGCCGTGACCGAAGCCGCCTCGACACTCTCTGCGAGATCCCCCTGGAAGGGCTACGCTCCGACGACGCCGCCTATGACGAGTACATCTATCACTGGGTGGCCGCGCTCCAATCCTATTGGCTGCAACGGCCGGGCCTCGTGGAGGAGCTGACAGCCGCTTTCCAGAGTTCCCATCCCGTCACCGCCCGCATCGCCCCTCGCGACCTACTGCAGAACATCCTTTATCCACCGATCAACCTTTTCTATCGGTTCCTGCGGCAGGACGGCCCGGGTGTAAACCAGGCCCTTGTCGAGGCCCTCGCGTTGCACAAGACGTACTGGACGGCGGATGAAGACCGAGCCAAAGACCCTTCAGGTGCTGTCGCCCTGGGGCCCTTGGCCGTAGCGTGCCTCGCTTACGACGGCGGCATCCCCATCGAGGTGGAATCCGACTACCTTCCCAAGCACCTCCTGATGCGCAGCTGGCTCGGCGAGTTCGAAACCTAAGCTGTATGGGGGCAGGGAGCCTCTTATCAGCCACGCCCCGGTTCGGGCCGCAACCACAGGAGTATTACGTGAGCATCACCGTTCCACGACACAGTTCTCCCGGGCCGGACGACGAGGGTTACGCCGCGCGCCTCGGTGAGAGCTTGCTGGAAGATGTACAGCGACTCGAACGGTCCCCCGGCTCGATCGACTTCGCTCTGGGAACCGCGGTGCTCCATCTCCAGGCCCGTTGCACCGTCGATCCGCGCGCAGCCAGGCTGGAAACATGGGAGGCGGTGGTTACCGCCATGCAGGTCTACTCAGCCCTGTTCGCGGTGACGGGCGCCCGCGAAGGCGCGGTCCAGTGCCGGATCGCTCACGAGGTGCGCACCCTGCAGGCCATCGGCCCACGCGCCTACGCCGACGCAGGTAACTGGCTCACCGCCTTCTGGCTGGCCGTGATCTGCCGCGACCAGAAGCGCCTGACCCAGCTGTGCGAAGTCCCCCCTGGACCAGCTGCGTTCGCCGGACGGGTCGTACAACGAGTACATCTACCACTGGGTCGCGGCGCTCCAGGCCTACTGGCTGCACCGACCGGAGCTGGTTGACGAACTGACCCAGGCATTTCAGAGCTCCCACCCCGACACAGCCCGGATCGCCCCCCGCGACCTCTTGCAGAACATCCTGTATCCCCCCATCAACCTCTTCTACCGCTTCCTCCGCCAGGACGCCCCCGGCTTCAACCAAGCGCTGGCAGAAGCCGTGGAACTGCACAAGGCCTACTGGACCGCGGACGAGGACAGGACGGACGACCCCTCCGGCATGGTCGCCCTCGCACCGCTCGCCATCGCCTGCCTCGCCTACGATGGCGGCATGCCGATCGAGGTGGAGTCGGACTACCTGCCCAAGCACCTGCTCCAGCGTGACTGGCTGGGATAGTTCGAAGTCTGAGTCTTCGGGGTCGTCGGCGGCTGTGGCCCGACACAGGCACCCAAAGAGCTTTCACGGAGCACACGTTGGTCACGACCGTTCCCCGCCACGAGTACCCCACGGACGACGTGCCGGACACTCTCGACGCTCTCGGCGAGACCGCGAACTGGATCATCGACGAGTTCGCCGACTCTCCCGTCCTGCGCCCCCAGGCGCTGAGCACGGCACTCACCTTGGCGCAGCAACATTGTGCGATCGACCCGCAGGCCGTGAAGTTCGCGACCTGGGAAGCCTGGGTCACGGCCATGCAGATCGGGTCCGCGCTCTTCGCTGCGGCGACCGCACCCGAGGGCACCAGCATCACCTGCCGGATCAAGGAGCAGGAGCGCATCCTTCCTGCGACCGGCCCCGAGCCCCATCTGAACCCGGGAACGTGGGTCACCGCCTTCTACCTGGCGATGATCTGTCGCGACAACGACCGCCTGCGCCAGTTGGCCGAGGTGCCCGTCCCCTTGCTGCGTGGCTCCGGGGCGGTGTTCGACGAGTACATCTACTCCTGGGTGGATGCACTGCAAAGTTTCTGGCTCGGTCGTCAGGACATGGGCGAGAAACTCGTCGCCGCTGTCGACGGCACCAGCCCGGAGGCGCTGCAGTACGCGGACGCAGATCTGATGTCGAAGATCCTCTATCCGCCGATGGTCCTGCTCTACCGCGTGATCCGCCGCGACGCCGGGGAGTTGGACAAGGCGCTGGCTGATGCGCTGCGCCAGCACAGGGCGTACTGGACCGCTACCGAGGACCGCGCAACCAGCGCCGACGGACTCGTTGCCCTCGGTCCGCTGGCCATGGCCTGTCTCGCCCGTGACCAGGGCATCACCGTGGAGGTCGAGTCCGCGTACATGCCCAAGGCGCTCCTGGAATACGCCTGGACTGGCGAGATCCTGTACTGACACGTCACCATCTTCCTGGGAAGAGCAAGTGGTTATCCACATCAACCGCCATCAGTTCCGCACAGACAACGCGGCCGAGCTGACAGCGCCGATCGCCAAAAACACCGAACACGTCCTCGCCCACCTGGAGACCTCCGAAGACGACCGCTGCGACGCCCTGTCCACCACGCTCACTCTCGCCAAGTGGCGCTGCCTGACGAACCCGACGGCAGGTGAGTTCCCGACCTGGGAGGCATGGGTCATCGCTATGCAGGTCGGCTGCGGGCTCTTCGCCGCTGGTACGGCGGCCGAGGGGCCCGTGCCCTGCCGGGTCGGCAGCTCGGGTGAGGTGAAGCACCTTCCCGCCACCGGCCCCCAGGACTACCTCCACGCGGGCAACTGGCTCACCTCGTTCTACCTGGCGGTGATCTGCCGCGAGAACGACCGGGTCAACCAGCTGGCCCAGGTGCCCGTCTCCTTCCTGCGCGCGTCCGGCGCCGGGTTCGACGAGTACGTCTACGCCTGGGTGGAAACCCTGCAGCACTTCTGGTTCGGGCGACGGGAGACCTGGGACACCCTGGTCACCGCCGTCAACGGCACCGCCCCCGAGGCCGCCGGGATCGCCGGCCCGGAGCTCATGTTGAAGATCCTGTACCCGCCGCTCGAACTCTTTCACCGCTACCTGCGCCGCGAGACGGACGAGTTCAACGCGGCCCTGGTCGACGCCCTCACCGGGCACAAGGAGTACTGGACCGCGAACGAGGCACGCGCCGCCAGCGGCGAGGGCCTGGTGGCCCTCGGCCCGCTCGCCATCGCCTGCATGGCGTTCGACGCCGACATGCCCGTCGATGTCGAGTCCGACTACCTCCCCAAGCACCTGCTCAAGCGCACCTGGGTGGGCGAGTTCCCCACGTAGTGAGCGGAGCGGTGTCAGAACAGGCTCAGCAGTGCCTCCGCAGGGTCGGTCAGGCCGTGTTCGCCGCCGGGCAGCGGGAGTTCGAACCACACCGTCTTGCCGCGCGGCGTACGGCGGGAGCCCCAGGCGGCGCTGAGCAGGCCGACCAGCTGCAACCCCCGGCCGCCCTCATCCGTGTCGCGGGCGCGGCGGCGGCGGGGCTGGACGAGGCCGGAGTCCCACACCTCGCAGACCAGCGTGCGGTCCAGCAGCAGCCGTAGCCGTATCTCCCCCTCGCCGTACCGCAGCGCGTTGGTGACCAGCTCGCTGACGAGCAGTTCCGTCGTGTCGACCAGCGGCTCAAGGTCCCAGCTCAGCAGCTGCCCGCGGGCGTACTCCCGCGCCCGCCCCACACTCCGCGGCTCACGCGGCAGCGTCCAGTCGCCGACGGAATCGGCCGGCAGCCCCTGCACCCGGGCCATCAGCAGCGCGATGTCGTCCTCGCCGTGATGGGTGTCGAGGGTGTTGAGGACGTGGTCGCAGACATCCTCCAGGGGACGGGAGGGGTCGGTGAGGGCGCCTACGAAGGCCTGCAGGCCCTCGTCCAGGGGGTGGTCGCGGGACTCGACCAGGCCGTCGGTGTAGAGCGCCAGCAGCGCGCCCTCCGGCAGTTCGACCTCGACCTCCTCGAACGGCTCGCCGCCCACCCCGAGCGGCATGCCGGGCGGCACGTCCAGCATCAGGGCCGGCTCGCCGGGCTCGACCAGGACCGGGGGCAGATGGCCGGCGTTGGCGAACGTACAGCGTCTGGTGACGGAGTCGTACACGGCGTAGACGCAGGTCGCGAGGTAGACCTCGGAGAGGTCGGCGGCCCTCGGCTGACGGGCCGTACGCGTGGCCTGCTGGACGCCGCCCGGGGTGCCGAGTCCCCGTGCGATCTCGTCCAGCGCCGAGAGCACCTCGGCCGGTTCGAGGTCCAGCAGGGCCAATGTCCGTACGGCGGTACGGAGTTCACCCATCGCGACGGCGGCCCGCAGGCCCCGTCCCATCACGTCGCCCACCACCAACGCCGTACGGTGGCCCGGCAGTTCGATCACGTCGAACCAGTCGCCGCCGACCTCGGTCGCCGCGTTGCCCGGCAGATAGCGGCAGGCGATGTCCAGCCCGGAGGCCTCGGGGTCACCGGGCGGGAGCAGGGAGCGTTGCAGTATCAGCGCGCGCTCGTGTTCCCTGCGGTACAGGCGCGCGTTGTCGATGCAGACCGCGGCGCGCGCCGCCAGCTCCACCGCCAGGTCCCGGTCGCGGTCGCCGAACGGCTCGCTGCCCTTGGTGCGGGCGAACTGGGCGAGGCCTACGACCGTGTCGTGGGCGACCATCGGCACGGCCAGCGTGGACTGCACCAGGCCGCCCTCCTCGGGGGGCACGGCTTGCGGCCGGGCGGTGCGCAGGGCGTCCGCGCAGGGCGAGTTGAAGGGGAAGTGGTGGACCGCGCCGACTTCGACGGGCTCGCCGGAGCCCGCGAAGGGGGCGCCGGAGACGGCGCTCGCGAAGGCGACGCGGCGCAATTCGGCGCTGCCGTCGGCGAGTCCGGGCGGGGTCTCGTCGCCGGTGAGCAGGCCCTGGTAGAGGTCGACGGTGGCGAGGTCGCAGAAGCCGGGGACGACGACGTCGAGGAGTTCCCGGGCCGTGGTCTCCAGGTCGAGGGAGTTCCCTATGCGGGCGCCGGCCTCGTTGAGCAGGGCGAGGTTGCGCCGGGCGGCGGCGGCCTCGCGGGCGGCGGCCCGCCGGGAGGTGATGTCGGTGCCGAGCCAGGCGATGCCGATGGGCCGGCCGCTGCCGCCGTGCACCCGGTAGAGGTTGACGGACCAGTGCCGGCGTTCCTCGGAGCCGGGGACGTGCCCGGTGATGTGCATGTCGGTGATGGACTGGCCCGTCTCCAGCACCCGACGCAGCGTGGCCGAAACCCGCTCGGCCTCACCGCGCGGCAGATAGTCGTGAACTCCCTTGCCGCGGTGGTCGTCCGGGGTTCCGCCGAAGGTGGAGGCGAAACGCTCGTTGGCCCGACGGACCCTCAGGTCGGTGTCGATCAGCAGGAACCCGAACGGGGATTGACCGAAAATGGCCTGCGAGGCCGCCAGATCGGTCTCGATGCTGCGCAGGGTGCGGACGTCCACGACGATGCACACGGCGGCCTTGTCGCCCTCGGCGGTCCGGGTGGGCATGACGTAGACCTCGGCCAGGCCTTCCTCGCCGCGCGCGCCGTCCGCCGTGTCCGGCATCCGGAAGGGCACGACCCCGGTCCACTCCCGCCCGTCGAGGATTTCGGCCATCTTGCGCTGGCCGCGCTCCCGCAGATCAGGGTCGATGAAGGCCTCTATCGGGTCCAGGCCGACGGCGCGTGCGGCGGGGATGCCGAAGAGCTGCTCGGCGCGCAGGCTCCACTGGTCGACCAGCCCGCCGGGGCCGATGGAGAAGGACGCGACCTTGATGTAGTCGTAGATGGAACCGGGCGGACTGCTCTGCCACATGGCGTCGCCGGGTGCGGCGGCTTCCGCGGCCTGGTTCATCGCGCCGTCCGACGGGTCCTCGGACTCCGTGGCCTTCGCTGGTATCTCGCTCACGCGAACCGTCCCCTCCAGCTCACCGCGTCCGGCACCGGTCACCGACAGCGGCTGCCCGCAGTATCCAGCACTACGGCGCCGCACGACACGGTGTTCACGATCACAGCTCGGTCCAGATGTTTTTCGGACCGGTCCGTGACAACACATCCACTCTTCTAACCAGGGAACACGCCGCCGAATCACGCACCCCGCAACCGGCCGCGCGCCCGCGGCGCACGCATGACGCGCCCCCGCCCGCGGCACACCCCCGCGCCCCCGGATGCTTCCGGCTCACCCCGGCACCGTCAGTTCGAACCAGACAGTCTTTCCGCTCGCGCCCGGCCGGGTTCCCCAGCGACGGGAGGAGCCTGCGACCAGCTGCAGACCGCGCCCGCCCTCGTCCTCGTCGCGGGCGACGCGCTCGCGCGGCGGGTCGGGCAGCGGGTCGGAGACCTCCACCAGCAGCGCGTCGCCGAGCCCGACGGGCCGTACCAGCCGTACCCCGATGGGCCCGGTGGCGTGCCGCAGCGAGTTGGTGACCAGCTCGCTGACCAGCAACGCGGCCAGGTCGGCGAGGCAGTCGAGGTGCCAGCCGTGCAACTGGCCGCGGACGGCGGCGCGTGCGGTGCGCACGGCGCCGGGTTCCGCGGGAAAGGTCCACTCGGCGCAGTCTCCATCGGTGTCGATCACGCCGATCACTTCCCAGGCCAGCGAGCCCACCCATGTCCGGTTTCGTGGGGTTAATGGGCACATACCCGATATCCCGGGGGCAGTACCGCGCGGGAGGGCGCACAGTGGCACGAACGGCGTAGGGAGCACTCAGCGCAGGCCGGCGGCGAGCCGGGGCATGACTTCCCGGACCGCCGGGACATCCTGGTCGAGCCAGTCCACCTGCCAGATCTGGTCCGGGGTCAGCCAGCGCAGTTCGTCGTGGTCCTCGAGGGGCCTCGGCGCGGGCGAGCCGGGGCGCAGGCGGGCGGTCCACACCTGCAGGACGTACGGCGCCCGCAGCGGCCACTGCCCGGGCACGCGCTCGACCGCTTCGGCCTCGATGCCGAGTTCCTCGCGCAGTTCGCGCACCAGGGCGTCCTCGGGCCGCTCACCCGGCTCGACCTTGCCGCCGGGCAGCTCCCAGCGTCCGGCCAGGTCGGCGGGTGCGCTGCGGCGTGCGGCGAGCAGCCGGCCGCCGTCGAGCAGGGCGGCTCCCACCACCACGATCCGGTCCGTCATCGGTGTGCCGGGTGTCATGGGCGTCATGGGGCGGAGCCTACGGCAGGGCGCCCGAGGTCAGTTGCGGGCGCCGTCCCCGTTCTGGCCGATGCGCTCGACCCAGTAGACCTGTTGGTGTCCCCGATCGTCGAGGCTGTCGGCGATCTTCTGGGCCTCGGCGCGGGTCGCGTACCGGCCGACGCGGTAGCGATTGCCGTTGTCGTCCTGCCGTATGACGATCCAGGGCAGGGAGACCGTCCCCTCACTCATGGCCCCCACCGCCCGCATAGCTCCTTCTCGCACCGCCCCACCTTCCCCCACGCTCGGCTTCGCTCGCGTGAGGGGATCCCCACCCTGTGGGACCCCGCCGCGCCCCGCCTAAGGAAACCGCAATACGCATATGCCTGAGCGTACGCCCAACCTTTACTCAGCGAACACGCCTTTTCACAAAGAGGTACGCAACCAGCCAGGACGCGGGGGCGCACGAAAGCGAACGCGCCGTCGTGAACGCCGCTGTCCCGAGTCGGAGGCATATCCGTGTGACCCCTGGTCACCTGCGAAAACGGCCGGATTCCGGCGGCGCCTGGGCCTCGACCCCGGGCCACGCGCCCACCGCGCCACCGCCGAGTCACCCCGAGGGTGTGCGCTACCTCACTCGGGGGGCGCACGCGGGGCCGGATCCTGCCCACCGCCCCGCACCGAGCCCTCACGGCCAGGACCGACGGGGCGGTGGGCGGCCCCGGCGCGGGTGATGGACGGATCCGTTCCCGGCGCTGCGCCTGTTTCCGCTGGTCACGCACGCGCGGCCCACCCCTCACGGCCGACCCGCCCGCCAGGCCACCGCCGCACCGCGCCCGGCCTCCACCAGCCGGACACCCCCACCGCACCGCTCCCGGCCACCGCCAGCCGGGCACGCCAGCCCGGCACCCCGCCGCACCGCGCCCGGCAGGGCACCCCCGATCACTTCACCGGCAAGTGATACGACACCTGGTACCGATCCGCCGGAATCACCACGTCCGCCGTTTCCACCGGGCGGCCGGAGGCGTAGTAGGTGCGGTGGACGACCAGGACCACATGGCCAGGGACGCCGCCGAGCACGTGCAGTTCCTCGGCGAGGCCGGGGCGGGCGCCGACCTCCTCGGTGACGTTGTCCACGATGACGTCGATGGCGCGCATGCGCTCGACCACGCCCATGCCGCCGAGCGGACCCTCCTCGGGCAGCATCACCGGCGTGCGGCCGGTGACGGCGAGGGGCTCCCAGGATGTGGAGAGCATCATCGGCTCGCCTGCCTCCCGGAACAGGTACTTGGTGCGCATGACCCGGTCGCCCGCCTGGATGCCCAGCCGCTCGGCGATGGCGGCGCCGGCCTCGGCCTGCTCGCTGCTGGACTCCCAGGTGCCACGCACCGAGGCGTCGGCCTGCTCCTGCCGGAAGGGGGTGGCACCGCCGGACGGGCGGAATCCGGAGCGGGCCACGCGGCGCGGCACCGGGCGCTCGCGGACGTACGTCCCCGAACCGGAGCGGCCCTCCACCAGCCCCTCGGCCATCAGGACCTTGCGGGCCTCCAGCGCGACGGTGTCCGAGACGCCGTACTCCTCGCGGATGCGGGCCTGGGAAGGCAGGCGGGTGTGGGGCGGCAGCGAACCGTCGACGATCTTCTTGCGGAGATCACCCGCGACACGCAGGTACGCCGGCTGCTCACCGAAAGTCACTGGCCGCTCCCATCAGGTTGTACAGACAGCAACAGCCTGGCAACCGTGGGTTGTGCCATGCAAGCAAAGGCCAGAGAATCACTCGATGTGATTACGTGAGGTGCGAGAAGGCTTTACGCAGGCACTTTCTCCCTATAAATGCGCTCACCCAGCCGTGCTCACACCTCGTCCCGGGACACCGGTACCGTGCTCCTGGGTGGGGAGGCAGCACCAGCAGGGCACGAACGGGGCACGAACGGGGGCGGAATGAGGGTGGACACCCTGGCCGGGGGACGCGTCGGCGGTGAGGTCGTCCGGGCGGTGAACGGGCTCACCACGCGGTGGGCGGCGACGGCGCAGGGCGGCACGGTCTTCTCGGCGGCCGGGGTCTGGCCGCTGCTGGCCCTCCTGGCGGACGGCGCGGCCGGCCCGGCGCGGGCGGAGCTGAGCGAGGCCCTCGGGCTGCCGGCGGATCAGGCGGCCGGTGCGGCACGGCAGTTGTTCGGTGCGCTGGAGGTCCTGCCCGGTGTGGACTCCGCGGTCGGCCTGTGGACCAAGCGGACGCTGGAGCTCGTCCCGGAGTGGGAGGCGGGGCTGCCCGCCGAGGCGCACGGCGTGCTCACCGGGGACGTCCGCGCCGACCGGCGGGCGCTGGACTCCTGGGCGGCGGACCGTACCGGTGGGCTGATCGACCGGATGCCGGCCTCGCTGACCGAGGACACCGAGCTGGTGCTGGCCGGTGCGCTGACGATGCGGACCAGATGGCTGCGCCCCTTCCACGAGGTGCCGCTGACGACGGCGTACGAACCCTGGGCCGCCACCGAGCGGTTGGGCCTGTTCCGCAGGAGCACCCTGCTGGACCGGGTCGGCGTCGCCGAGACCCCGCACGGCTGGGTCACCGAACTGAAGGTGCTCGGCACGGATGCGCTGGACGTGCATCTGCTGCTGGGCGAGGACGGGATGGCGCCGGGCCGGGTGCTCGGCGCGGGCGTGGACCTGCTGCACCGGCCGCGCACGGTCGTACCGGGCTCCCGGCTGCCGTACGGGGAGGTGGGGCCGGGGCTGCGGGTGGTGAAGGAGCGGAGCGCCTGGCACGAGCCGCCGACCCTGGACATCCGGACCGCCGCGTACGACGTGACGGCGGAGCACGATCTGCTGGAGCGGCACGAGCTGTTCGGGCTGACCACGGCACGGGACACCCGGCAGGGGCACTTCCCCGGCATCAGCGGCTTCCCGCTCGCCATCGGCTCGGCCGCGCAGAGCGCCTTGGCGCGGTTCGGGGCGCTGGGCTTCAAGGCCGCGGCCGTCACGGTGTTCGGGGCGATCGCAGGCTGCGGGATTCCCCAACTGCGGTACGTGACACGGCGGGTGGACGCCGTCTTCGACCGTCCCTTCGGCTTCCTCGCCCTGCACCGGCACTCGCGGCTGGTCCTGGCGGCGGGGTGGGTGACCGATCCGCTGCCGTTCCCGGAGTACTCGGAGTACGCCGAGTACCCGGAGGGTCCCGACGGTCCGCGCCCGTGGGACGACGAGTGAGCAAGGCCCTGTGGAAGGACGAGCAGTGAGCAAGGTGACCGCCGAGACGGTCCGCCGGGTGAACGGGCTGACGGCCCGCTGGGCGCAGGCCCTGCCCGAGGGCACGGTCTTCTCCGCGCCGGGGGTCTGGCCCCTGCTGGCCTTCCTGGCCGACGGCGCCGCGGGCCCGGCGCGGGCCGAGCTGAGCGAGGCCCTCGGCCTGGCGGCGGACCAGGCGGCCGCTGCCGCACGGGAGTTGCTGGCGGCGCTGCGGTCGGTGTCCGGGCTGGACGCGGCGCTCGGCCTGTGGACGCACCAGGCGCTCCCCCTGCGGGAGGAGTGGCGAGCCGGACTGCCGGCCGGGGCGTACGGGGTGTTCGGGGACGACCTCGTCACCGCGCAGGAGCGGCTGGACGCCTGGGCGGCCGAGCGGACCGGCGGGCTGGTGGAGCGCATGCCGGTGACGCTGACCCGGGACGCGCGGACGGTGCTGGCCAGTGCCCTGGCGCTGCGCACGACCTGGCGGCAGCCGTTCACCGAGCTGCCGCTGCGGCCCGGTTCCGGCCCGTGGCAGGGGCGTACGCTGCGCGGGCTGCACCGGCGCAGCGTACGGCCGGACCGGGTGGGTGTGACGGGCACTCCGGACGGCTTCGTCACGGCGTTGACGGTGCCCGGCGACAACGGCATCGACGTCCATCTGGTGCTCGGCGAGGAGCGTATGACGCCCGGTCAGGTGCTGGCCGCCGGGGTGGGGATCGTGGCGCGGGCGCTGCCGCTGACGTCAGGCGGCGCGCTGCCGCACGGGCATGTGGGGCCGGGCCTGTACGTGGAGCAGCAGCCGGCCGTCGAGCCGGAGCCGCTGACGCTGGACGTGCGGACGGTGGCGTACGAGGTGCGCGCCGATCACGATCTGCTCGCCCTGGCGGGCCTGTTCGGGCTGACGGCGGCGACGGATGCCCGCCACGGCCACTTCCCGGGCATCAGCGACCACCCGCTGGCCGTCGGCGCGGCCCGCCAGTCGGCCGTCGCCCAGTTCGGCACGCTCGGCTTCCGGGCGGCGGCCGTGACGGCGGTGATGGCGGCGCCGGGCAGCGCACCGCCGCAGTACCGCTACGAGTCGACGGTCGTCCGGGCCGTCTTCGACCGCCCCTTCGGCTTCCTCGCCGTCGACCGCGAGTCCCGGTTGGTGCTGGTGGCGGGCTGGGTGACGGATCCGGCGCCGGAGCCCGTCATGAGCTTCCCGGGCGCTGTTCCTCCAGGACTCTGACGCAGCGGGCGAGCAGCCCGGTGAGGGCGTCGCGCTCGGCTTCGGTGAACTCCGCGGCGAGGGCCCGTTCGACGCGTACGGCGGCCGTGTCGGCCTCGGTCATGACGGCGCGGCCCTCGTCCGTGAGGCGGGTCTCCAGGACGTTCTTGTGCCACTCGTGCGGGCTGCGGGTGATCAGGTCGCGGTCCTGGAGGTTCTTCAGGACCGTGTTCATGGTCGGCGGGGTGACCCCGCACAGCCGGGCCAGGGCCGCTGCGGAGATGCCGGGGTTGTCGGAGAGGTGGAGCAGTTTTCGACTTCCTGATATCGCCAGGTTCGCCAGAACATTCGATAAGCAGTCTTGTAGTCGTCACCGCGCAATACCGGGCCACCCAATCGCATTCCCCATTTCCGCACAAAGGGGACGCCGACCGCGGACCGTTTACTCGATCCGAGCCCTGGTACTGCGCCTGGTCAGGGAGAATCCAAGCTGGGGCTACCGGCGCCTGCACGGTGAGTGACTCGTGCTTGGGGTGAAGGTGGCGGCATCCACGGTCTGGGAAATCCTGAGAGAGGCTGGGACCGACCCTGCGCCCGCGCGGGCCTCCAGCGCCTGGGCGGACTTCCTGCGCTCCCAGGCCGACGCGCTGCTGGCCTGCGACTTCTTCGAAACCGTCACCCTGTCCGGGGCGAGGCCCTACGTGTTCGCCGTAATCGAGCACGCGAGCCGACGGATCCGCATCCTGGGCGCCACCGCACATCCCACCGAGTCCTGGGTGGTCCAGTCCGCGACGAGCCTTGTCATGGACGTCAAGGACGCCGGCCGCAGGGCTCGTTACCTGATCCGGGACCGGGACGGGAAGTCCCCGCACTTGTTCGACGAGGTACTCAAGGACGCGGAGACACCAGGCGGGATGCCAGAGAGGCACCCCCTACATCTTCGGACTTGTACGCCACGATCCACTCAGACCGTTACATACTGCAACCAGCGCGCATAAGTCTCGGCCAGATTGCGTGAATGTTCAACAATGCTACCCCAAGATTCTCCTGTAGCAAGGCCGGAAACATCATCCATTTGCCTCCGAAATTCTCCATCAGTCAACTGGGGTACGTCAGCACTTTCGGAATCATCCTCCAGATAGCCAGCGATAGAGTATGCGGCCAGCAGCACATTGAAGCAGGCCTTGGCACTATCTTCAGGACCCAGCCAAGTACGAAGTACATAGTCAGCCATGGAAGTCACATCCATGGCCCAGGCACCCCAACCTGGAAGCTCTTCGAACGGATCGTCGCAAGGACCGAGGAACTCGCGAACCCTTTGTTCCAGGGCCGCAGGGTCAAGATCTCCCATCCTGCCCTCAGCTCGGCCCATCACATACTCCCGAACCTGGTGGACCAGGCTCGTCACAGCGGGAAACTCTGCCTGGATCCTGGGATCATCCATCAGGTTGGACAGGCGAACCAAGCACGCAGTCGCCACCTGACCTCGCTGGAGAGGGCCAAGGGCTTCAACGGAGTTGGCCGCATACTCCCGATCAAACATTATTCTTTCCCATCAATCCCAAACGAATTGGCTCTGCCCTGTTAGTCTCCCGCCACCAGGGAGCGACCTAATCCGGCCGAGAATAGCAGCCGGATCACTGGGGCCAACGAGGCGTGCGGGCCCCACTGACTGGCTGAAAGGATCGAATAGCGCGTTCTGACACCAGGGACAGACAGGCCTATTCGCAGCACCAGCTATAGGCGTCCACCCTCTGCTGCGAATGTGATTAAGAGCGCTTGTTTCCGCATCGCCAGCGACCCTGTCAGCCATCTCCTCTCCATCCTGGAGCCCCTCCCTGATCAGGCGATCCAAGCCCCGCTTCGCAGTACCGCTCCAGCCCACAACGTCACGCACATTACCATCGCCGTCAATCGCACGGATTATCGCAGTGGACCGTCGGCCTTGGGCGCCCTCAGGAAGGAGGCCATGCAGTTCGTCAACTCGCGACTTAAGTTGTGCAGCGATCTTCTCTTTGCAGTTGTGGACGAGGACTGGGGTGTTACCAGCCTCCACATAGTACGTGTGGAAGGCGGGCCGTTCCTGCCTGCGTTTTCGGAGGTGAGGGAGGAATCAACGGTCCGTCGGGGTCCGTCGATGTGCGCTGGAGTGCGTCCCGGTTGCCGCGCGTCAAACAACACGAGGCCCTCCCGAGAAGTTCGGGAGGGCCTCGCTTCAATGGCTACGGATTTCCACTAGCCATTCCCCGACATCGACCCGTGAGACCGGAATGCTCACTGTTCGACCCAGGTATACCTATTCCACACCGCTTCCCGGTCTCCGGCTTCCAAGAGGACCTGGAACCCCATAGGCCGTGGGAGTAGACATCCCTTCGGCCAGGTGATCTCCTCTCCGGCGACGTCGATTTCTACGTCCTCGGTGGCCTCAGAGATTTGAAGGTTATAGAACGTCCGATCCCGGAGCATCGTGACCGTGGAGAAATCCGGTTCCACAGTCACAATGACACAGTCGTCCTCCCCGTCATCCAACGTCAGACCCATGGACACGTTCTTCGGAAGTGCTCCATAAACCTCAGGGAGGTTCGACAGACCAACCTTTGAGTGTTGGTACGAGGGGTTCCAAACCTCGACGGTGACCACATTGGACATTGTCTTACCTTCCAGGAGCGAGAACGAACTTCCCAACACTCCGAATGTACGTACCGACATGACCGAGAGGGTCGTAGACCTCGAGTGTGTCCAGGTCTAGTTGTTCGGCATAACCGGCCATGGAGTTCCGACAGAACCGGCAGGTGACCCGGTCTGTGTATATCTTTGCATTTCCTCCGGAGTACCCGCGATCCAGAGCCTGTGTAACCATATCTCCTTCGGCATGATCCTCGTACGAGGTGGCCGTCATCCGGTAGCCCTTACCCGGGAACGGGACCGGGCGCGGAAGCTTACCGTTCTGTCCGTACACGGCTTCCCGGTCGCCGTCGAAGACCATCTTCCCAAGAGTGTTCTTCTTGGCGCCCTTCACGCCGGCCGCGACGTCCGCGTCTTCCTGCGCAACAGAATTCATTCCCATGTCCTGACGCATCTGGCCCAACTCGTTCTGGACCGCAACATTGCAGTTGTGGACCAGAACCGGTGTGGCGCCAGCCTCCACATAGTACGTGTGGGAGGCGGACCCTTCCTGCCTGGGTTTTCGCAGGTGAGGGGCAAATCAACGGTGCGTCGGCGTCCGTCGGTGTGTGCTGGAGTGCGTCCCGGTTGCCGTCACCGTTGCCGTCAACGACCGTGCCCGCTCTGCGGGTTGCTGTCGGCCTACCGGCATACGACCGGCCGGAGTGGGTGGGTCCCTCCTCGGTCGGGCAGCTTCGCCGGACCAGGGTTCTCCAGGGGCCGCCAAGGCTCACACCGTGACGCTTGCGCTCGGCCTTGGCGGCCCCTGGAGGTTCCTGGTACGCCTCCGGGGCCCGGCCGAGGAGGGACCCACCCGCGGCAGCCACTCATTCCCGCAGCTACGACGCACCCGCACACGATCGCCGGCCTCCTCCCCCTCCGAGAGAGGGCCGGGGTGTGGGGCAGAGCCCCACTGCTCTTCTCGGGTTGGCGTGCGTTGCTGGCTGTGGCGCCCGTGCGGGCTGCGGGCCGGAGCGGGACGGAGGCAGGAGCGGCGGCGCGCGGGCCGGGCGGGCGCCGCGCCGCGCGTGCGCGGCGCCTTGACCCCAGCGACATCGCCCGACGATTCACCGGACTACTCGACCAGGCAGGCATCCGACGAGTCCGCTTCCACGACCTCCGCCACACCTGCGCCACCCTGCTCCTGGAACAGGGCGTCCAACTCGTCACCATCAAGGAACTACTCGGGCACGCCAACATCAGCATCACCGCCCAGGTCTACGCCCACGTCCGGCTCCGCCTCCAACACGAGGCCATCGACGCGCTTAGCGAAGCCCTCCGAGACCCAGACGATCCCAACGACCCACCAGCTGCGGCTCTCGTCCGTTGACGTTGCCGTCAGCGTTGCCGTCAAGGCACACCGAGATGGCACGAAGGGCCCCACCGGAAGCAAGTCCGGCGGGGCCCTTTATCCATGTTGAAGGGCTACTCGATTACGCAGACGAGAAACCAAAATTCGCTACTAACCGAGCTTCAGGCGCTCCCCATTGATTTCGCCGCGAACCCAGTTGATGCATTCGGGCCGATCACCCGTGCCTGTTCGACAGAACTCCTCCAAGGCTGCACGAACTTGGGTAACAGGAAGCGTACTTCGAGGGTCATAGCAAAGAGGGCTTCCCGGATCGGAGAGAACTTGCGGGTCAAATTCTGGCGGCGTGGGATTGTCAGACACCCAACACCACTGAGAAATCTCATCCCCGGACTCATCAGCTCGTTTGGGACTTACATACCAAACAAGTCCGCCATACCCAGTTGAAGAATTCACCCCGACATGGAGATGGTTGTCCGGCCGCCAGCCACGAGTCTGAGCGGCGTGACGCTCGCTGGCGAACATGAACACCACACCATCACCGATGCCGACGCCTGGAATTACGCACTGTTGCTCTCGGATGACCTGCTCAATGAGGTCCGACATCTCCTGCCACGTCTCCGCATAGTGGTACGTGGAACCGATTCGAACGTTAAGAATCAACTGGTGCCCTACCCCAAATTTGCCGCGCTTCGGTGGCGCCTTGCTCCCAAACATTCATTACAGAGCCCTCAGGAAGGATTGCCCCGACAGCATCGACACAATTATGGAAATCACTACACATGCCCGTTGGATGATTAATCACGACATTAGCCTCAGTGATTCCGCTATCGCGCATCCACGCGGCGTATTTCGACTCCACATGCGTGTCCTGCGGGTATCTACCCAGGGGGTGAATCGGGTCGATAGCCTCGTCGCCCCTCCCTGCCGCTTCGTGAATGTAGGCATTGGTGCCAGACGACAGCGAATCCGAGCCGCTCTCCAACTCGTGCACCCCATCTTCTTCGCCGAGAGGCTTACCCTCCGCATCAAAGATCCGGCCTACGGTTGGACGCTTGCTCGCAAGGTCGCGACGAGCAGCTTCAACATAGTCTGGAGTATTACCACAGTTGTGGACGAGCACCGGCGTGGTGCCCGCCTCCACATAGTAGGTGTGGAGGGTGCCGATGGTCAGGTCGTAGGTCGTGGTGTGCGCGTGGTAGAGGCGGACACTGGTGACCTCGGCCGTGCCCGTCGGGGTCTGGAGGACGTCCCCGGGCGTCAGGTGCTGGGCGTCGACGAACGCCGAGCGGGTCTCGTCGTAGAAGGGGTGGTGGAACGTCGTCGTCAGACGCGCGCCCGCGTCACCCGCTTCCGCCAGGCCGGCCCCGCCCTGGTGGGCCGAACCCGCAGCTCCGGTCCCGACCTGGTGGGAACCCGCCGCGCTGACCGCCGCCACCGGTGCCGTCGCCGGCTGTTGGCCGTGGCCGTGGCCCGCTGACAGTGCGCCCAGTACCGCCGCCGAGGCTGCCAGGCCGAAGGCAGCCTTGCGGACCGCCTTCTTGGCCAGGGACTTGGCTGCGGCCTTCACCCCGGCCTTCGCCGCGTTCTCGGCGCCCGTTGCGGCCGTGTTCTTGATGGTCAGGTCCACGAAGTCGTGGTCGGTGCGGGTGACGATCACCGCGGTGACCTTGTGGGCCTCCACTCCCTTCGCGCCCGGTACCGAGTTGGCGATCACGTCGCCGACCTTCACCTGGTCGATCGCCTTGGCAGTGCCGCCGGCCATCAGCACCCGCGTGGCACCGGTGAAGCTGTGCGTCTCGCACTTCACCGGCTTGCCCGGAGCGTCCTCGCCCGCGCTCGGGCGCCCGGCGCCGGCCTCCTCCGTACTGGAGCCGGCCGAGTCGGATGCCGCGCGGCTTGCCGCGGCATCCGTGGCATCCCCCGCCGCCGCGTCAGCGGCCTCGGACGCTCCTCTGCCGAACAGTCCGCCGACCGCGTCCAAAGCCTTGGGCATGACCTTGGCCATGATCTTGCCGCCGACCGCGCCGAGGGCTCCGCCCAGGGCGCCGCCGATACCGCCGGCCAGGGCGGCTCCGCCGAACGCGCCGAGGCTGCAGGCGGAGCCGCCTCCGTTGGCGCACTTGAAGCCTTGTTCGACCAGGCCGCCCACCGCTCCCGACAGTGCGGCGCAGCCGATGGTGCCGATGCCCTCCGTCACCGCTTCACAGCCCATGAAGACTGCGGTGGAGGCGACGAACGAGGTGATGGCGGCGGCATGGTGTTTGACGAACTTCGCCGCGGTCTTCACCGCGTGCACGGTGGCGTGGTAGGCCCATCTCGCCGCATGGGCCGCGGCGTGGATGGCTCTTCTGGCCACACGGGCCACCGCGTGGTAGGCGGTTCGTGCGTAGTGGACGGCTGCTCGGTAGTAGTGCCTGACGTGCCGTGCGGCCCACCGGTAGATGCGTCGTGCCCGGTGAACGGTCCAGCGGTAGGCGTCGCGTACGTGGTGGTAGACGTAGCGGGCCGCGCGGTAGACGGTGTGGACCACCTTGTGAACGACCGTGGCGGCCGCGTGGTAGGTGTAGTCCCAGGCGTCGCTGGCCCACGACGAGGCGGTGTCCCAGGTGTCGGATGCCCAGCTGGACGCGGAGTCCCAGCTGCTGGAGGCCCAGCTCGAGGCGCTGTCCCAGGCATCGGAGACGGAGCTCGTCAGGTCGTCGAACCAGCCGTGTCCGCTCGGGTCCGTGCGAGTCAGCGGGTTGCCGTCGACGTAGGCGAACGGGTTGGCCGCGGCGGAGTTGGGGAGCGGGTTCAAGGACATGGTGTCCTTGTTCATGAACTGCCCGGTCGCAGGGTTGTACCAGCGGGCGGCCATGTTGACCTTGCCCGTGTTCGAGTCGGTCCAGCCGGACTGGTAGCCGAGCTGGCCGAAGGTGTTGCTGCTGGCCGTGGTGTTGCCCAGCGGGTCGTACGTCGTCGAGCCGGACAGTGTGCTCGCTCCGGCGGCGAAGGTGGCCACCACGTCGTCGTGCTGGTCGGTCATGGCCAGCCGGCCGGTCGAGGTGTCGGCGGCGCCGGTGTAGTTGATGCCGATCAGGCCGCCGGTCGGGTCGTAGGTGTAGGCGTAGGAGCCGTCGCTCGCGACCTTGTTGTCGGCACCGGAGTACTGCAGGGTGCGGGCCGGTCCGCCGCCCGCCGTGGTGTCGGTCATGACACGGCCGAACGCGTCCAGACCATAGGTCTGGGTGTCGGTGGTGATCTGCTGGCCGTAGGCGTCCGAGGTGAAGGACTGCGTTCCCGACGTGCTGGCCTGCTGGCTCAGCGTGCCGCGCGCGGTGTAGCTGTAGGTGTTGGTGCCGTCGGAGGTGAGCTGGTCGCGGGCGTCGTAGGTGTAGACGTTCGAGCCGACCCGGGTGCGGTTGCCCGAAGCGTCATACGCGTACGTGGTCGTCGACGTGCCGTTGTTCCACGAGGTCAGGCGGTCGGCCCAGTCGTAGGTGTAGGTGTTGTTGGACGCTCCCGCCACCCCGGTGGTGTTCTTCGACGTGAGGTTGCCGTTGAGGTCGTACCCGTAGCTGATCGACGCCAGCGTCGTGGTGCCCTGCTTGAGGGTGTCGCCGGTCAGTTCATGGGAGCTGTTGTAGGTGAACGCCCGTAGCTGACCGGTGCTGCCGTACTGGACGGTGGCCGGCTGTGACAGGGAGTTGTAGGTGTAGGTGAGGTTGGTGCCGGTGGCCGGGTCGTTCAGGGTGGCCAGTCGGCCGGCGTTGTCGTACGTGTATGAGGTCGTTCCGGCAGCGTCGGTGCGGGAGGACATCAGGCCGTCGTTGCCGTAGGCGAACGAGCTGGAGCCTGCGGTGCCGGACGCGGTGAGCAGGTCTCCGCGGTCGTCGTAGGTGAAGGATTCGTTGGTGGCGGCCTGGTAGCCGGGCTGCCCGGAGGTGCCTGCCACCGCGGTGGCGGCAGTCAGGACCCGGTTGTCGGCGTCGTAGGTGAAGTTGCGGGTGGCGGTGGCCGCTTCCGCGCCTGCGCCGGACTGCTGGGTGACGTTGCCGAGTTTGTCGTAGCCGATGTCGTACGACACATTGCCGGGCTGGACCACGTGCACCAACTGGCCGTCGCCGTTGTAGCTGTACGTGGTGGTGGAGTCGGCCGCCGAGGTGTAGGTGGCGGTCGTCGGGGCGACCACGCTCTCCGGCAGGCCGTAGGAGTTGTAGTTGGTGATCCAGCTGTTGCCGCGTCCGTCGGTGAAGCGGGTCCGGTGGCCTGCCGCGTCGTAGCCGAACGAAGTGGTGATGGAGGTGCTGGCGTCGACCGGCTGGACCTCCTGCGTCACCATCCCCGTGGCGTCATAGGTGAACGTCGATGTGTGGCCGTTCGCGTCCGTGGCCGAGGTGACGTTGCCGTTGCCGTCGTAACCCTGCGAGGTCTGCGCCAGCAGCGTGCCCGAGGCGTCGTACTGCTTGGCAGCCGTGGGCAGGTCGGAGGCGTTGTAGTCGGTGGTGCTGTACGTGCCGTCCGGCAGGGTCGTCTTCTGTTTGCGGCCCGCGAAGTCGTAGCTGAACCGGGTGGTGTTTCCGGCGCCGTCGGTGAGCGCGGTCGGCTCGCCGATGTTGTCGTAGCCGTACGAGGTGATCCGGCCTTCCGGCGAGGTCCGGCTGGCCAGGAACGCGCCGCCCGGGTTGGTGCTGCCGGCCGCGTACGACAGCGTGGAGGTCAGCGTCCGCGAGGACGGGAAGCGCTCCAGTGTGGTCTCGGTGATCTTGCGGCCCAGCCAGTCGTAGGTGGCCTGGGTCTGCGCGCCGGTGCCGTCCGTCACCGACAGCGGATCGCCGTTGGTGTCGTACGTGGTGTGGGTCTTGGCGCCGTTCGGGTCGGTGACCTGGGCGAGGTCACCCAACTGGTCGTACAGGTACTGGACCGACTCGCCGTCCGGCTGGGTTTCGGAGGTGACGTTTCCGTCGCTGTCGTACGCCCAGGTACTGGTCGCCGTGATCGGTGTCTGAGAGCCGGGCGGCGTGTAGTCGGGTTGGGTTTCGGAGACCTTGTTGCCGTTGGCGTCGTAGGCGGTGACGGTCTCGTTCCTGTTCGGGTCGGTCTCTTCGACGGCCTCACCGAAGGTGTTGAAGCCGCTGGTGGTGACCGGGTGCTCGGTGACCGGGGTGCCGCCGCCGGTTTCCACCGAGATCGCGGGCGCCGTGGTCACGGCGAGGTTTCCGGCCTCGTCGTAGGAGTAGTTGGTGGTGTTGGTGTTCGGGTCGGTCATCGAGGTCGGCAGACCGCGCTTGTCGTACGTCCACGTGGTGGTCTGCTGGTTGGACGAGCCGACGGTGCCGCCACTGCGGCCGTTGCCGTACAGCGTGCCGACCTCGGACGCGGACAGCGCCCTCGGATAGACCTGCACATTGGAGACCGAGCCGGGCAGCGGGTCACTTGCCGCGCCGTTGTACTTGTCGGCCCCGATCGTCAGCGGACCGCCGGCGTTCCACGGGCTGGTGTTGGTGCCCGTCCCGGCGAGCGCGCCGTTGACGTAGAGCTGCATCGCCCCGGTGCTGACGTTGTACACGCCTACCAGGTGCGTCCAACTACCGGTGGTCGGTGCGGAGGTGGAGTACGCGGCCGGGAAGCTGGCCGGATTGGCGGTGTCGGTGCTGGTGTCGACCAGACCCCACAGCGGCGCATTGGTGTGCGCGTAGTTGTACTGGAGCATGAACGCGCTGTTCTGCGTGCCCGTCTGGGCGACGATGGCGGCGTTGTGGGTGGGCAGCGACGACATGTTCACCCACGCGGACACCGTGTAGGACCCGGTGGTGTTGACCACCGGCCCGTTGGTCGCGATCTGCTGACCCGTGCCACCGCTGAAGGTCGCCGCGCTGTTGCCCCAGGTCGCGCCTGTGGCCGAGGCGGTGTTGCCGGTGCCGGATGCGTCGGCGACCGTGGTGCCCGAGGTCTGGTCGAGCTTCCACCAGCCGGAAGGGTGCCCGGAGGCGTCACCGTAGACCGTTCGCGAGGTGACATGGCCCATCGGGTCGTAGGCGGCGGTGGTGACGCGTTCGGCTCCGGAGGAGTCGTGCTCGTTGGTGGTGGCTGCCAGGTCGTCGGGGGTGTAGGAGACCTGGGTGACCCGGTTCACACCGCTCGGGTCCAGCGTGGTCGAGGTGGTGCGGGATGCCGCATCCACCTGGTACTGGGTGACCGTCGCGCCGTTGTTGGTGGTGCGCTGGGTGAGGTTCCCGGCCGCGTCGTACTGGTTCGACACCACCACGAACGGGTTCTGTCCGGACGAGTCCTTCTTGGTGATGGTCGCGACCAACCCGTCGTCCAGGTAGGTGTACGAGGTGGTGTTGCCCATCGCGTCGGTGATCGACGCCAGACGCCCCGCCGGGTCATACGCACGGGAGGACTCCACCAGGTCCCTTGCCGTTGCCGGGTTGACCGGGTCGCCGGTGTACCCCTTCAGGGTCTGGGTGAGCAGATGCCCCTCGGCGTCGTAGGAGTAGGCGGTGGTGGTGCCGTCCTGATGGGTCTCCTGGGTCCTGTTGCCGTAGGCGTCGTAGGAGTAGGTGGTCGTCGCGCCGTTGCTCGCGTTGGCGTTGGCGTTGGCGTCCTTCTCGCCGGCGACCTGGTCGTACTGGTTGTAGGTGGAGGAGATGGTGCGCGAGGCGTCTCCGCCCGTGGCGTCCGACACCGTCTGGGAGGTGACGTTGCCGTCCGCGTCGTAGGTCGTGCTGGTGACGGGGGTGTGCTGGGCACCGGTGACACGGTCGGTCAGGGTCGGCTCGGTCTCCTGCGTGACCTTGCCCGCACCGTCGTAGACGTAGGAGGTCTTCAGGCCCGACGGATAGGTGTCCGAGACGACGGTCTTGGTCAGCACCCGGCCGATGCCGTCGTAGGTGTACTGGGTGACCAGGCCGTCGGCGTCCGTGGTGGAGGCGACGTCGCCGTTGTGGAGGTAGGCGATGGTGTTGACCGCGCCGCCCGGGCTCACCGTCTTCACGGGCAGGCCGGCCGGGACGTTGCCGGAGTCTGCTGCCGGGTAGGTGGAGGTGCCGTCGCTGTAGGTGGTGGTCGTGGTCCGCCCGGAGGGGAACCCCGCCACCGCGGGCGTGGTCTCCGTGGTCTGGTTGCCCTTGGTGTCGTAGCCGTAACTGGTCAGGTAGGTGTTGTCGGTGGCCGAGCTGGACCGGCCGTCCCGCCGCGTCAGCAGCAGGTCGTTGCGCGGATCGGCGGTCGTCAGCTGCGCCGTGGTGTCGTCGGGGTAGTAGCTGAAGTACTCCGTGGAGCAGGTGTTGGCGGCCTGGTTCTGGCAGGTGGTCGTCGACACCGTGTTGCCACGCACATCGTGCCCGGTGGTGGTCGTCGCTCCGTTCGGGTCGGTGACGGTGTGCTCGAACCCGGAGGTGTCGTATCCGTAGCTGGTGGTGTTGCCCAGTCCGTCCGTCTCGGACAACTTCCGGTAGCCGTTGACCACGTCATAGCGGTACGTGAGGGTGGCGTTGCCCGGGTCGGTGACGGTGACCGTGGAGACCGGGAGGAGACCGGTGGAGTTCTTGCCGGCCGCGAAGTGCGTCTGAGTGTCCTGCGCCGTCAACTGCGACCGGTAGAAGGCGACCTCGGCGATGGAGCCGGGGAAGTAGCCCAGGGTGTTGGTGGGGTGGTTGGTCCAGCTGCCGCCCGCTGCCCCGGCACCGATGTAGGTGTAGCCCTGGCCGGTGGCCGACAGGGTGCCGGACGTGGTTCCCGCCTGGTTGCCGTCGAGGTACAGGACCTGGGCACTGGTGGACGCGGCGAGGATGACGTGGTGCCACTGCCCGTCGTTCACCTTGGCGGAGGTGACGATCTGGTTGCTGGTTCCGTGGCTGTCCCAGAACTTGCCGTACAGCTTGCCGTCGGTCCCGACATACAGCGCCGGGTTGTAACCACCGCAACCGATCGGGTTGTTGGTGATCGCACACTGCTCCTGGTCGAAGAGCACACCGCCGGCGGTGTTACCGGACGGCATCTTGAACCACATCTCCACCGAGTTCGGCCCCGTGGTCACCGTCGCGGTGGAAGCAGGCAGCTGCAGGTAGGAGGAGGTGCCGTTGAACGAGGCGGCACTCTGGTCGCTGAACGGGCCGGCTGCGCCGAGGGTGACCGCGTTGTAGGTGGCGGTGCCGCCGCGGACCTCGTCCGCTGCGGCGCTGGATCCGGCGGCGTCCCCGAGCCGCCAGTACCCCGCCGGGCCGCCGCCGAGCACCGCGCCGCGGTAGGTCTGCGAGGAGCCGGTCACGGACGGGGCGGCGAGCTTCCACACCCCGCCGTTCTCATCCGTGAGCTGGGTGACAGTGGTGGTGGCCGGGTCGTAGGCCACCTGCGCGAACTTGTTGCCGGAGGGCCGGGTGATCGTGGTCAGCAGGCTCGCCGCGTGCGTGCCGTACCGATACAGGGCGTTGACGTCGGCGGCGACCAACGGCCGGTTGTACCAGGCGACATCGGCGATCGAACCGTTGAAGTAGGTGGCGTAGCCGGTCTTGCTGGTGGTGCTGTAGTTCGGCTCGTCCGGCCAGCCGCCGCCGAGGAAGCCGGCGCCGATGTAGTTGAACGGCTGATTGGCGCCGAACGCCACCCCACTCTGAATGGAGACCGTGCCGGACAGGGTGCCGACCTTGGTGTTGTCCAGGAACAGCGACTGGGAGTTGCCCGCCGCCGACAGCACCACGTGATGCCACTTGCCGTCCGTCACCGCCGACGAGCTGACGATGGGCGCGGCGCCACCGCTGTACCAGAACTCGGCATTCAGCTTGCCGTCCGAGCCCACGTATATGGAAGGGGTGTAATACCCGGCGGCACTGCCCGCGGAGACGGGCGTCGAAGCGTAGGAGTAGAGCACCCCAGGACCGGCAGAGGTCTTGAACCACAAGGACAGCGCACCGGAACTGGTGTTGTTGCCCAGGTTGTTCGGCAGCACCATGTCCGAGGAAGTGCCGTTGAAGCCCGCCGCCGTCGCGGACCCCCCGGTCAACGGACCCGGCTGGCCCAGCGTGACGTTGTTGTAGGTGGCATTCGTCGTGCCCTCGTTGGCCAGCACCGCGTCCTTGGCAGTGGTGCCCGAAGCCTCGGACATCGGCCACAGGGTGTACGGGGCCAGGTCCAAGGAGGCGTTCTGGTACTGCGAGCCGGAGCCGTAGGCGTAGGTCGTGCACTTCGTGCCGTCGGTCGGCGCGCACACCGAGGTCAGTTGGTCGCCGGAGTAGCCGTAGGTCCAGGTCAGGTCGGTGCTCTGGTCCGTGCCGGCGACCGGGTCGGTGTACACGGTCGCCACATGCGCCGCGTTCGCGCCCGTCGGGGTGGACCACGTCAGATGCAAGGACCGGCCGGAGACCGCGGAGGCCATCTGGCTGACGTGGCCGCCGGACCAGGTGAAGTTCAGGGCCCGGCCGTTTGCGTCGGTGATCGAATTGATCCCGTAAGCCCCGGAACCCAGCGGCTGGGTGAACGTGTAGACGGTGTCGTTCTTGTCGGTCAGCGTATAGCCGCCCGTGATGGACTTGAACGTGGCCCACCGGCCCGACGGCGGCGAGAACGAGCCGTCGCCGTTCTTGCCGAAGCCGACCTGGGAGCCATCCGGATAGGTGACCGTGACCCCGGTGACGGACCCAGCGGCGTTGTACTGCTCGCTCGCCTGAGCGTCGAACACGCTCGACCAGCCCGCGCCGAACGCGCCCGTCCATCGAGGGTCACGTGAGTTGTAGTCGCGGTCCACATCCAGGGCGGGGCCCGAGTTGGACACGCTCGCATCGATGTCGGAGGTGGTGTAGTTCCCGATCGCCGGATCGAAGCCGTGCTCGCTGCTGTTCTGCGAGAGACCGGAGGTGATCAACGGCTGCGGAACCTGGATGTTCAGCGCCGACAGCGGCAGCGCGGGCGACCAGATCGAGGCGTCGTAGGCCTGCACTCGCCAGTAGTAGGTCTGCCCCCAGGTCAGCGTGCCCCCAGGGACGGTCCAGTCCCCGGTGGATATCAGGCCCGAGTCGGCGAGCTTGGTGTTGGTGTTGTCGTAGACCGTGAAGTCGTACTTGAGGGTGCTGCTGCTGCCCGTCGCGTTCGCCCCGGCCGCCCAGGCGGTCAGCTCCGGGGTGGTGGTGTAGGCGACCGCGTTGTTGTTCGGGTACTGCTGGTACAGCTGCGGACCGGAGTTGCCGGTGTAGGTCACGTCCAGCCACGGGCCGTTTCTCGGGTCCATGAAGGAGCCGAACTTCTTCCAGTGCAGGTTGTCCGCGGTGGACGCGTACACCGCCAGGCCGTAGTCGGCCGTCGTGCCGTTCATCCAGCCCTGGATCGCGGAGGTGGACAGCGGCACGTTCACCCAGTCACCGACAGTCGGGTCCGACGAGGTGTTCGCACAGGCGTGGGAAACCGTCGGGGTGGCATTACCGATCGACGCCCCGTAGGAAGGACCGGGGTAGGCCGTCACCGAACTCGGCGTCCACGACTGCGTGATCTGCGCGACATCGAAACGCTCCGCGGTACAGGTCGACGCCCACGTGTCGAACAGGTTCAGCGAAGCGGCCGTCACCGTGACGCCGGAGCCGTCCCAGCTGGTGTACCAGTGGTTGACGAAGCTGTTGGCCTTGGTCGTCCCCGAGTCGTACGAGCCGATCTTCAGGAACTCCTCATAGGAGTGGTCCCCGCCGTTGCCGGAGCCCGACTCGGCATACGTCGTCGTCCAGCCGTCTTGAACCTCGGGGTCCACGGTGACCGGGAAGACTCGGGCCGGGCTGTGCAGCCACGCGGCGTCCAAGATCACCTTCAGCGCCCACTGCCCGCCGGTGTGCACCAGTCGGTAGGTCACGGCGTGCGTGGTGGCCGGATCCCCGGAGCGGGGGTCGACCTTGGAGTCGTAGGCGTAGGCATGCGGGATCTCCGCCACCGTCTTGCCGGAGGCGTCGACCAGGGCGATGGAGCCGTCCTTCTTCTGGACCGGCGTCAGGCCCTTGAGTGCGAGCGGGAAGGTCCAGGCGTTGGCCGCCTGCGCGGAGTGGAGAACGATCCACTCCTTCACCCCGGTCGCCAGCGGAGCCAGCGACAGGTCGGTCTCCGGCAGCACACCCGGATAGGTGACCCTCGCGCGGGAAGCCGTTCCGGCAACCCTGGCCGCACCCTGCAGGCTGTAGGACAGCGAGTGGCTGCCGTCCACCGCGAAGGAGGTCAGAACCTTGTCGTTCGCCGACGAAGCGAAGTCGACCGACAGGGAGTTGGCCTTTTCGTGCCAGCGCCCGTCCGATGTCTCCTTCTGCACACTGGTGTCGATGGCCTGCCAAGAGCCCGATGCATCCCGGTAGTTGATCGGCCGCTGGGCGATCTTCCGGGTGATCGAACCGTCGGCGTTCGCGAAGTAGTCGGAGGTTGCCGAGGACTTGGCGGCGATACGGCGGCTCGTCTTGGCCGAGAACCCGGTCACCGTGTGGCTCAGGCCTCGACCCGCGTGGCGGGCGTAGGGCGCATAGGAGGGCAGTTCTCCCTTGCCCTTGCCCGGCCGGTGCCCCGCCCCACGGTGGGCCTTGGTGGCCGACACGGAGGCGTGGTGACCGTGGCCCGCCGCCGTGCCCGAGGCCTGCCGCGGCACCTTGCCCCAACCCGACGGACCCGCCGTCAGCCAGTCGACGAATCCGCTCAGGCTGGGCATCGACAGCGACGGGAGACTCCCTCCCATCGCCATCGCGTCCTGCGTCGTCAGCATCAGCGCGAAGCCGACCAGCGTCACAACTGCCACAGCGCGCCGCAAGCGTCGGGGCAAGACAAACCGCCGACGCGAGCGGTACAAGGAACGACGCCGCATGGTCACCAACTCCGCACAAGATAGGCGCAGAAACGAGCCAAACCCTGGCAGGAATGATCACCAAGCAGCTAGATCATCTGAGTAAACTTTAGATAAGGAACGGAACCAGCCACGAAGCCCTCGGCTCATGCGATTTGACGGGCTGTGGGGTGATTTCCCCCGACTACCGACGCAGCGCAGCTTCCACCACGTGTGCGACTTCCCTGCGGGTGTCAGCGGACAGGCTCACCGCTGTCACATTCCGCCACTCAGGCCCACCGCCGTTGCGCACCACGACGAACCGCGCCCTGGATGCCTTCTGGGCCACCTGAGCGACGGCCCCGGCCTGCGCGGCTCCGACCCCGAGCACCATGTCGCAGTGCCGCTGAAGAAGGGAGTTGGCATACGGGATCGCGTTCGGCACCGTCGCCGGGCCGGCCACCTGGAGGTACGACACCTTCCCGTGCGTGGCCAGCGAAGCATCCTCCATGCCCGCCCACACCACCGCCGCCTGCCTACCGGCGATCCCTCGATCGTCCGTCAGCAGACACGCCTCCGACGAGGTGTACTGGCGCGCCCTCACCTGCGGCGCGTTCGAACCTCCTCCCCCGAGCCAGAACGCCACAGCGACAGCGGCAACAACCAGTACGGCCGCCGAACCAGTGATCCACCGGGCACGACCCCGCATTCTCAGCATCACAACTCCCCTTGCGGCCGGTCCGACCAGGCGAGCAGAGAGTGCAGTGCCGCGCCCACCGTGCTCACCACCAACAGCACGAAACTGCCGGCGAACGCCAAACCCGTCCCGCCGTCCGGCGACTCGGCCAGGTCTGCTATCCACAGCAGCCACAGCACCGTGAAGCCTGCGAAGGCAACCCAGTCCGCCCGCCTCCGCCGCCGTGCGGCGACAACAGCCGACGGCACCGGACACAGCAGACCGGCACTGCCCAGCGGCACAAGCGCCAGCAGGCACCGGCTCACCCACTTCAGGACGCACTTCCGTCGGCCATCACCGCCGATGGAACCGCGACCTTTCTGCAATGACGTCATGGACTACCCCCTTGAAGGCAGCACGGACCGAAGCGATCATCTTGCGATGAAGACTCGGCTCAGGATCGGGGAACGCTATCGCACGACCTCCGGCATCGCCTCGACAGCCGGACACCGGTTTGCGGTACTCGGTCCAACTCGTTGTCCGTTGGACCGGTAGGTGGTCGGGCGCAAGCGGCGACTGGCGGTCTCGCGGGGCCGGGGCTGCCGATCCCCGCTCGCAAGAGCGGGAGTGGTCGTCGGGACGTGGCTTCGCACGCCGGACGGGTGTATCACGGCTCCTGACTCGAACCTGCGGCCAGGCGCGCCCGCGGACGCCATGACGTCCGGCCAACCTGCCCGTGCGGGCGACGACAGGGCCGTTCGTCCTGGGGGCCTGGATGTTCTAGCCGGCGTGCAGAGAGCGACGGATGACGACAGGTGACGAAGCGTCAGATCATCCAGCCGAGATCCGGCTACGGGCATGCGAACGGGGTCGACCCGAATCCGGGTCGACCCCGCCTGACCTGGCGGTTTGCTAACTCGCCGGATCCACGGTAATGCGTGGCTTATACATTGAAGCGGAATGCCTGAAGCCCGATCCTGACCTGCGGCGGAGTGCCCTCCAGGGCTCTGACCAGGGATTTCCTCGTTGGCATACGTTGGCTCCCGACGGCCGTTTACGGGTGTCCTGCGGACTGGCTGCGGACTGGTCGGGGGTCCCGGGGCTGAGAAATCCATCGCACACGGGCTGCAACGAAACTGCGCAGGTGAGCGACTCCTACCCCTGCCCGTGCTGCGGACACCGCGTGCTGAGCGCGATGCCCGGCTCGTACGAGATCTGCCCCGTCTGCTTCTGGGAGGACGACGGGGTCCAGTTCCGCTGGCCGACCATGGCGGGCGGGTCTCCCTGACCGAGGCCCAGCGCAACTACCAGGACTTCGGCGCCTGCGACGAGCACGACCGCCGGTACGTCCGCCCACCGGCCGAGGACGAGCCGCTCGATCCCGCCTGCCGCCCCATCGACCTGACAAGCGACTCTTTCGAGGACTGGGCAGCCGAGGACCGCGCCCCGTGGCCCGACGACCGCTCGGTGCTCTGCTGGTGGCTGCCCACCTCCTGGCGCCGCGGCCACTCGGCTGCATCATGACGTACCCCATCGGGGCCCTCCTCCAACAGCTCGACGGCGATAACGACGCCTCGTACGCCGCCGGGAATGGGCGGTGATGGCCCTTCAACACCGAGCGCGACCACCTCCTGCACGCCCTCGGACTCGACCCCGCCTCCTCGGAAGAAGCTGCCTCTCGACTCTCGTCCGTAGCTGCATACACGGCCCGAACGGACCCAGTAGCGTCTCACGGACCTGCAAGCGGCTCGGCAAGTCCTTCCAGCTTCGCCCGCAATCGGCGGATCTCCACTTCAGCCGTCATCAAGCCCAGTGTCATGCTGTCCGCCTGGTCCCGAGTCAGTGAGCGGCCTCCAGGCTTCGCAAGCGCGGCCAGAGACGCGGCAAGCTCTTGACATCTCCCGACGTCGTGGAGAAGCGCCCCCACCTGCTGCTCCAGGTTCACCGCCAAATCGGGCGCCGGGTCGGTCGCAGGGGCACTTTCGAGGCTCGGCGGCTGAACCTCATCCGGCGCCGGACGGGTCGGTACGATCTTCGGAGACTGAAGAGGCCCATTCTTCGCTGCAGGTGCCGTCCGCTCCTCGCCGGGCACCGCCATAGCACCGTTGCTATCCGCCAGCCGAACGGACTGCGCGGTTGACCGCGGCACAGCGGAGTTGCCCCGTGGTTTCGGCACCCCACGCCCACGAATTCCCGCCTCTTTGGGGAACTCCCGGTTGAACCAAGCCCGGTTCATCGGTTCCAGCAAGGGTTCACCGGTCGCCGAGACCTTCCGTGGGCGACGGTCCCCCTCGTCCATCGCGGCTGCCAGTTCCCGCAGGACACCCACCGCCTTGCGGCGGTTGTTCCGCATGGCCATCAGGCTGTTCTTGACTGACCGTCGGACGCGGTCCGCCTTGGCTCCGTCGTCGTCGGTCTTCTGCCCGGTCAGCGATCCCCGGTCCGCGTCGATGATGTCGAAGGCCGCGAGCCAATGTGCCGCCCGGAAGGAGATGAGTTCCTCGAATGCCACATCATCAGTGTCCGCCTGGGCAAGCAGCTCCGGCAACCGGCGGTCCGAGGGATTGAGGCCGTCCCGAACATCGCCGAGCTGGAAGACCTCCGCGATCCGCGGGTTCCACGGGCTTGGAAAACTCTCCGAGGTCATGGCTGACCAGACCCGCGCCCGCCGGTTGGCCTCCGGAGCGCTCAGTTGGGACGGCGGCGCCTCGCTGAGTGCCCGTCGGATCAGCAGCCGCTTGCGCCGCTCCACCGGAAACAGCTCCCGGACAAGCATCATCGAACGGATGTCCCGCAGCTCCGATACCGCCGCGTCCGCCGGCAGCCCTGGCAACCCTGTAATAGGCACGTCTCCTGACAAAACCTCCGCGATCCTTTCGTCGAGCAATCCCTCCGCTGCATACATTCCGAGCACGCTGCGACCGAGCGCCCGTCCTCGGTCGTTCGGGGTGAACTCCAGCGGCATATGAACGTGGTCACGCCGATTGCTCATCTGTGCGATGCGGTAGAGCCTGCGTGGTGCCGAGGTGCCCACGACCAGGTGGGACTCCACCACCGCGAGCCTGGCAGCCTGCATGGCACGGGAGTCGTCGTCAGGATCGGCAGGGCTCGTGGCGGCGGAGAGCGATGCGTACTCCTCGTTCAGCAGGTCGGAGAGGCGCGTGAGCCAGTCGTTCGGATCAAAGACAACGCCTTCCCCGCTCCCTCCGATCTTCTTGACCGGGACACCCGCGACCACATCGGCGGACGAAATCCGGAAAATGTCGTGGCGCCGCTGCGTCCGGTTGTTGCCCCGGACCGCCATCCACTGCCAGTGTTCGGACGGATGCAGCGGACGTCCATCCCGAGCCTGTAGCGGCGCTTCCTTGATAAGGATGTGCTGCGCGACGTAAAGGCCCGGCTCCAATTGCCCGTTAAGGATCAAGTCCTGCCTGAGATCGTAGGAACGGTGGCCTTCCCGTTCGCGCAGCCCCGACGCGGCCTTCTCCAGATTCGCGACCAGTGACTCGCGGTTCTCGGCCACGCTCTCCACGGCCGCAAACTCCTGAGTCGAGCCGCCAGCCACCTGCTGGACGTAGGGACGCACTGCGGACAGCGAGCTCTCGCCCTCCCGCACCGGTGCCGGATTGGCGGGCGAGTGCCACAACGAGCTGATCCGCTCGTTGTGTTCCCAGACGCTTCCCCCAGCGCCATGCATCCGTACCGCCGCGATCAGCATGTCCCCTGCATCGGTGTGGAGCTGCCGCAGGGCATCCGGTCGCCACATTCGTGCCCCGACCTGATCTTGTTCGGTCAGCATAGACTCCGGATCGACCACGAATGGGGCAAAATTGAGCAGTGCCTCACGTGGAACGTTCACCCCGGGCGTGTTCAGACCCGCTTCCACCCAATTGCGCTGCATTTCCAAAGACGCAGGGCGAGGAAATGGCCCCGCCTGAGCGTTCTCAACCACCGTTTCTCCCCATCACATCATCGGGTTCACCGAGACCGCTGCCAGGCGAGATCGACCACGCCCTTCAGGCTTCTCTTTTCCAAGCCGATCGATCTCGCCAGGCCAGTCCGTCGAATCCATGCTTACGCGTCACATTGGAAATACGAAGCCGATGCTACAAAATGAACGAAAATGACCGGTTGCCGTTGAATGTTGAGCGTCTAACACGAGAATCTGCCCAACTTCAATGAAATATGTGGACTTGGATGCGTAACCATGCACTCTTGCGCTAGAACTTAGAAATCCCAACGCGATTTCAACGCGTCAAGTAGTCGATCTGACAAGGAACTCCGCCGTGACTCCCCCTCCGAGCCCGCCCCGGCCCACCGACACCACAGGCGGCACGTGGTTCCCCTGGCTGCTGGTCATGCTGTTGTTCTCGCTACTCGTCGCGGCGTGCACCGGCTTCCTCAAGCGCCTCGGTGGGAGCACGCCGGTGGACGCCCTGCTCGCAGGCGGCGCCGCCTTCGGCGGGACCGCTCTGCTCTGTCTGGCCATCGTGCCGACCATCCAGCAGCTGCGGCGCCGCCAGTAGAACGAGGTGTTCAAAGCCGACCGACCGGCACCAACCAGACCGCTGCTTGACTGCTGAGCAGCGTTCCTGGCGGAAGCTCAGACACGGAAGCAGAATGTCTGCGGACCAACCCTGCCCTGCGGCGCCGCACAGGACGGGCAATCCGACGCGGAGGCAGGTAAGCACCCGACTCCCCTCTGTAGCATCATCTGACCAGGCGTTAGCAGCCCCACACAGAGACTGGAAGGCCGGACGAGGGATGACGAGCACGCCGAAACCAGCGCAGCCGATCAGCCCAGCCGCCTACGGAGCCCTGGCCGGCGCGCTTAAGTCGATCTTCTGGTACAAGCGCGACCTCGAACGATTCATCCGCTTGTGGGCCACAGACCACCCTTCACTGCTGGCACATATGGACTTCAGCGGCTACAAGTGGGCCACCGCAGATGAGTTCGTGGACCGGTTGATGGCAAATGAGCGCCAATACCGCGACCTTTCGCTTCGAATGATGGCGGAAGTTTCTCAGCTGACGAGCTTCCCTGCACTGAAACGACACGAGAACGCCGAATCCCTGATCGCCGAGGCAAAGGAAGCAGTCGACCATCTCAGGGTGCTGGTGGACCGCCAGCGCGTTGCCCACGAGCAACAGTCGAATTTCGATGATGAACTTCTCACGTACCGCGCCGTGGTAGAGGCCCAGCATAGCTTTGAAGCTAAGCTTTCCGCCCTTAAAGAACGCTTCCTCGAACTGGAGCGTATGGATAATCGCCAGAAGGCTGGCAGACTTTTCGAGCCATTCCTGAATGACATCTTCAGGCTGTTCGACATGGAACCTCGCCTGTCATACAGCCTGGAGTACGAGCAAATCGACGGCTCGCTTACTTTCGACACGGACGACTACATCGTTGAGGCCAAGTGGTGGCAGGAGGCGATCCAGCCGCACCACCTCTACAGCTTCAATGAGAAGGTGAGGCGCAAGGGAAAAAACTCGCTTGGAATATTTATCAGCGTGGATTCACTAGCGGAGCCCGAGAAGCATACAGAGAGAGTACGCCGTTCCTAACGATGGAGGGACTCGATTTCTTCTATGTTCTCGACGGGCGCCTCACGCTCGACGAACTTTTGCGACGCAAGAAGCGTCATGCAAATGAGACCGGAAGTTGCTACTTCCCAGCCACGATGTTCCCGGGTGAGTAGCCTAACCAGCCCGTCGCCATCAAGCCGGAGGCGGCGGAAGGCGCTGCACCCACACTCAGGACGCGCAACTAACGCCACCCGTTAAGTGACACCTGAGAGCTGCCGCGCAGGTACTGATGGAGAGCACTGGCAGTCGTGTCGACAAAGGTGTCAGGGATGGCGTTGGCATCAACCCAGCAGACCCGGGAGTGCTTGCGGGGTTCGCGGTTCTCGGGTTCACCGGTCCATTCATGGGCGGCGAAGACGACCGTCAGGAAGCCGTTGGGGGCCTCGACGCCCCAGGCGCCGTGGATGATGTGGGCGACCTTGAGGGACTCGGGCTTCACCGTGAGGCCCGTCTCCTCGTAGAGCTCGCGGACCGCGGTTTCGGTGACGGGTTCGCCCGGCTCGCTTTTGCCGACGGGGAGGTCCCACAGGCCCTGGGCGAACTTCGCGTTCTCGCTGCGCTGGAGGAGGACGACGCGGTTGGTGGCCTTGTCGTGGACGATGACGGCCGCGACCAGCAGGGTCATCGATTCGAGCGCCGGCTTGAGGGCCTTGGGCTGGTCGTCAGTCTGCTGGGTCACGGCGTTCCCTTCGTCGGGCGGGTTGTTGGGCATGTTAGGCGAGGGCCTCGCGGGCGCGGCGGGCGAGATCGGCGGCACCGGGAACGCGGCGGCGCTGGTAGACCGCGAGCGTGGAGCGGATTGAGGTGATTGCCTTACGGGTCCGGTCGGAGGTCATGCCCTCCATGAGGACCAGGGCCTGGGTCCAGGCGGCAACCGCCTCGTCGGCGCGGATCTGGGCGGCGAGGCTGTCGCCGAGGTCGGCGTGCGTGAGCGCATGGACCCGCCTGTACTTCTCGGGGTCCCAGCGGGTGAGGGCGTCGCGGTGCTGCTGTTCGGTGCCGATGTGGTCGGCGAGGTCGGTCAGGGTGCGAGCGGTGTGGCTAGCGACGGTGCCGGCGGCCGGGCCGCTCACACGGGAGTAGCTGGGCTGGGGACCGTCGTCCCGTAGGAGGGCGTCCTCGGCGGCGAGCAGGGCGCGTGCGGCCGACGAGTTCTCGTCGGTGGCGGCGTAGGCGCGGGCGTGGGTGATGTGAAGGAGGGCCTCGGTCTGGCCGTCGACGTGGCCGAGGCCGCGGCGCAGGGCGCCTTCGACGAGGTCGACGCAGTGGTGGGGCTGTTTGAGGCTGAGTGCCTGGTGGGCGAGGGCGCGCATCATCCAGGCGGCGTGGCCGTGGGGGTCGGCTTCGCAGGCGAGCTTGTAGCCGACCTGGTAGTAGCGCTGGGCGGCGCCTTCCTGGCCGAGGTCGTGGTGCTTCCACCCTGCGAGGTAGGCGAGTTCGGCGACGGCGCCGAAGGCGGCGCGGCGTAAGGCTTCGCTGGGGAAGCGTCCGCGCAGCATGGGGGCGGCGGTGTCGGCGAGGTACGCGGTGACGGTGGTCAGGCCGTGCCCGCCGCCGAGGCGTTCGTCGGCGGCGCTGAAGGCCGCGGTGATCTGGCGTACGACGTCCACGTCCTCCGCCCCGACCAGGGACGTGCCGGTGCGGGCGCGGAGCATGCGGGTGGTGGCTTCGTGGTCGTAGCCGAGCGGCATGGCCACGCCGGCGGTGGTGAAGGCCGCGATGGCGAGGAAGCGGCGACGTTCGACGTCGGCGCGGCCCAGGTCGGTGACGGCGAGGACGGGGTCGGATTCCGCCGGCTCTTCGTCACCGCCGGCCTGGAGGCCAATCTCGGTCTGGGTGACCGTGCGCCCCGCTCGGCGGGACAGCGCCTCGGCCAGGTACTGACCTACCCAGCCCGACGGGGCGCGGGTGCCGTTCACCCAGTGTGAGATGGCCGACTTGTTGGTCTGGAGCATCTCGCCGTTCTCGGCGGCGATGCGCCGCACGTCTCTGGCGAGGGCCTCGTAGGTGCAGTCGGCCGCCGCGATGACGTCACGCAGACGGGAGTTGGGTTCTCTCTGCGCCGCCACGATCGCCTCCGCCCTGGAGCTGTAAACCGCGTATACCGCTTCAACTGCCTTCCACCGTACCCACTCAGCGTGACCACCGGTTCACTTATCAGCAGCCGCCCGGAACGGCGCGACCGTGATCCAGGCCCCCCCTTGGTCCGGGCGGCACCCCGAAGTTCCGTACGCCCACACCGGGCTCGGGCATTCCTGTGCCTGGACCCGGCCGATCAGAGACGGAGACACGGTGACCACCATCGACACCACGGCCATCACGGTCGAGCTGCCCGAGGCGTTCGACCCGCGCTGGAGCCGCCTGCCCGGCATCCAGGTCGACGGCCGGCGCATCACGATCGACCCGGCCGAGTACTTCTTCCGCTTCGAGTCGAGCACCTGGCTCGTCGCCGACTGGGAGCTGGTCAAGTCCCAGCTCCTGGACGTGGACGAGACGACCGAGAGCGCGGTCGAGCAGCTCGCGCTGGACTTCATCAAGCAGCACAGCGAGTCCACCTCCGACGCAGCCCGCGTCCTGGCAACCGCGTACGAGGTGTACGCGTACCTCTTCCGCGACGAGCACCTGGCCGGCCTCGGCCTGCCGCAGATCACCGCCGACCACCTGCGGATGCTCCGCGAGGCCGCCACGCTCATGGCGCTCAACAAGGTCGAGCTGGATGGGCACATCTCCAACGTCGGCCCGTGCTGGTTCTTCCCCGCCGCCACCTCCGTCGTCTTCGACCTCGACGACGAGACGGGCGGGATGCTCGACGAGGTCTACCACGGCGGCTGGTTCAACGAGCACCGCCGGATCGAGTCCATCAAGGCCCACGCCGCGCTCGGCGGCCGGCTCGTGCACGGCTGTCAGTCCGTGCCGGACCAGTCCGGCGGCGTGGTCGCGCCCTACGGTGCCTCGATGGCCAACTTCCGCGACGACCTCGCCGCGTTCAAGGCGAGCTGGATCGAGCAGGTCTACGCCCACCGCGTGAACCCCGCCGCGTAACCCACCTCCCGATCAGGCTCCGGGGCGGGCCGGCATCCCTCGCCCGCCCCGGACGCCACCACCCCTCCCCGGAGCCCTCCCGTGACCACAAACCCCAGCGCCGAACTCCTCGACAACCTGCTCACCGCAACCGGCCGGACCACCGCCGTACGGGAGGAGGTACGCGTGTGGTCCATGTCCGGAGTCGAGCGCGTCACCTTCCCCGACGGCACCACGGCGATCTTCAAGTACGCCAAGAAGCCCTTCGACAGCGAGGACCAGGCCCTCCGCCTGGCCCACACCCTCGGCGTACCCGTCCCCCAGGTCCACGCCTCCGCCGTCCTGGACGGCTGGCTCGGCATGCTTATGGAGGACCTCGGACCCTCCGTACGCGAGGCCGACGACCTCGACGGCGTCGCCGCGGCCGTGGTCCTGCACGGCACCCGTACGGCTCCATCCTTGCCCGTCCTCGACCAGGACCGGCTGCGCACGCTGCCGGCCAGGTCGCTGGAGCATCTCGAACGGCTGCGCAAGGGCGACCGGTGGCAGGACGCCGACGACGTCGCGGACGCGCTCGACCGGATCGCCCAGGCCGCCGAGGCCCGCTCGGCCGGAGCATCGCTGGAACCGTTCGGCTGGGTGCACTCCGAGTTCCACCCCACCAGCCTCCACATCGGCGAGCGCGGCTGGCGGCTGCTCGACTTCGCCCGCGCCTTCACGGGTCCCGGCCTGCTCGACCTCGCCAGCTGGCACGGAACCATCGATCCCCCGCACCCCGTGCGCCTGCGCGTCTTCCTGGAGCAGTACGTCACCGCCGGCGGCACCCCCGACGCCCTCGCTCCGCGCGGCGGGCTCACCGCCGAGAACTGGGCCCTGGGCTGGCACCGCATGTGGGCCGTCGAGTGGTTCATGGAGCAGGCCATCCGCTGGATCAACGACCCGGCAACCGACCCCGCCTACATCAAGGCCGTCCGCCGCCACCTCACCGACGTCCTCCACCTCCTGGAGATCTGACGTGCTCGCCCAGGCATCCCCCTGGCACGCCCACGCCCACCAACGCACCGCCGCCGGACTCGCCGAACCTCTGGCAGTACCCGCCCGGATGGAGTGGACGACGAGACCCGGCCAAGGTCCCGGCGCCGACGTCCTCGGCCCCGACCTGCGCGGCAAGCGACTCCTGGAACTCGGTTGCGGCCCTGGCCACAACGCCGCCCACCTCGCCACCCGCCATGGCGCCCGTGCCACCGGCGTCGACCTGGTCGGCCTCCAGGTCCGCCGCGCCCGCTCCCATTACGGACGGCTGAACAACCTCACCTTCGTCGCCGGTCACGCCCTGCACTACCTGCACGCCTCCGACGAGCAGTTCGACGCGATCTACTCCGTCTTCGGGGCCATCGGCCTCGTCGCCCCTGAGCTTCTGCTGCCAGCCATCGCGCAGCGCCTCACGCCCGGACGAGTGCTCGCCTTCTCCGTCCCCCACCCGCAGCGTGGTGGCCGAAGCCCCTCGGGCGATGACCGGCCCCGCCGCGACCACGTCACCCTGCCCGACCGCTCCCGGCTCCCCATCGCCCGCTGGGAGTTCTCCACGGACCGCTGGGAGAGGCACCTCAGCCGAGCGGGCTTCTGGCTCACCTCGGCCCAGGAGTTCCACGACCCCCGCATGGGCCACTGGCCCACCACCCTGCTGATCCGCGCCCGCAAGCTCTGACAGCCGCGTTCATCCGGCCTCTGGAGGACCGATGCGCCCGCCCTACCTGCTCCTCGACATCGACGGCGTCCTCATACCCTTCCCCGACGAGCACCGCTCGACCCCGGCCACGCACGCCCGTCACGACGTCGTCCCCGCCGGCCGCAGCGCCGACAACCCGGTGACCATCTGGCTCCACCCTGCCCACGGCCGCCTGCTCATGGACGTGATCCGTACCGGCCTGGTCACCCCCGTCTGGTGCACCAGCTGGCGGCAGGACGCCACAACCCTCATCGGCCCGCTCCTGGGCCTCCCGGACCTGCCGCACGTCGACCTGCCGCGTCCGCAGATCACCACCAGCCACCCCAACGGCTACCTCTGGAAGCGCGACCACGTCGACGCCTGGCTGGCAGACGCACCCGTCGTCTGGATCGACGACGACTTCACCGGTCTTGACCTCGCCTGGGCGGCGGAGCGCACCGCCAAGGGAACGCCAACACTCCTTGTTCAGCCCGACCCGTACCTTGGGCTGCAGCCCGAGCACCTGAACGAGGTCACGAGGTGGGTCGCGCAGTTACGCACAGCCCACGCCACCTGACGACTGATGCCCTCGCTGCCACGAACAGCGAGGGCATCAGGGTGCGCTGTGGGCCCTGCACCAGGGCTACTGCCACAAGTCCGCTCCATCGCGCCCACTCGGGTCCATGGCCAAGAGATCTTCGTGCAGGCCCGAGAGGGCTCGACCAGTCGGGGCGCCGTCTTCGGCTGACTCCATGACGAGCCAGCCGACATCGATGCCCGATACGTTCACATCACTCCCGGTGTCGAGCTCATCGAGCGTTGCGAACACTGCCTCATAGGCGACCGCTCGCGCCAGGCGAGTGAGATCCTCCTTGTTCGCCCCAGCAGCAAGGAGCCGCTGGGCAACAGGAAGCTGATCGATGGCATCCGGATCGGCCCAACCGCCGATCGGACCGTGCCACAGACTTCGCAGCAGCATGAACCGCGCGAGGTGTGGAAGGTCCTCGCAGATCTCCGACTTGGCCCAGTCGCCAGCATCGGCTGCGCCGAGTGCTTCGAATCGCGCGCGCAGCGACTCCGCTGCCGCCCTTCCACGCGCGTCCAGACTGTTCAACCAAGCCTGCCACTCGTTTGAGGATTCACTCACCGTGACAGCATGCCCCACGCGTACCTCGGTTGGAGATCCGCCAGCACTATCAGCAGCTTGGCAGCCCAAGCCGATCGCTACTCTGTTCGCATGACCGTGAACGGAGATCGCCAGTTCCCCACCGCGCTCGCCGCTGCCATGGCGGTCCGACTCGAGTGCATTGGCGAGGATGGTGTCGACTTCGAACCCTACGAGTCCTTTCTGACTGCCGATGAGACCACCGAGTGGTTCCGCGCGTGGACAGGCAACAGCGAGCTGAACGGCGACGGCTTCCGCGTATTTGGACAGGACGGCACCGGCGGGAACGCAGCGTTCTGGCTGGTTCGTCCAGGTCGGGAACTGGTGGAGCAGCCCGTTGTCTTTCTGGGGTCCGAAGGAGAGACAGGCGTTGTCGCTCGCGACCTGGGTGCCTTCCTGTGGCTGCTGGCTGACGGCTTCGGCCCGTGGGAAGCAGCCACCTCGTATGAGCCCGAGCCTGATTGGGCTCCCCAGGTCAATCGCGACCTGACGGCCATCGCGGAGCAATTCGCTCCGGACCGCCGCGCGTCGGCAACGGCGATCATCGCGCAAGCCACACAGGAGTTTCCTGACTTCGACGACACCATCATGAAGCTCTGCCGTTGAGCCGGGGCCCGATGCCCCGCCACGAGGCGTGGCGGGGCATCGGGCCGGGGTCAGCGGTGCCGACTGTGCTCTTCGGGCCTCATGGCCACTGGTGTGGCCGGAGGGTGTGGCGTAGCGGACATAACCGAGGTGCCGCTGACGGTGCTTCGGCTGCGGGCCGCTTGCGTCCGCCGGTTCGGTCGAGCGGTGATGCGCCAGTTGAGGACCTCGGCGGGGTGCTCGGCGCTGTCGAGCTCTCGTTGGGCGCTCACCTCGGTCAGGAGACGTCGGGGGTTGTGGCCGGCGGTCTCGGCGTGGGCGAGGGTTGTGGTGAGGGCGGTCCAAGTGGGGTCGGTGAGGATCCGGTCGGCGTGGTCGGGGAGGGCCGCGCGAACGTCCTGCTCGTAGCGGCTGGCAGTTGCGGCTCGTGGTGCGCGGCGGGCCAAGTCCGCCAGGACGAGGGTGGCGGCCTGCTGGTAGCCCGCCTGGAGGTGGCCCAAGGCTTCCTCGGCCGCAGCGGCCTGCTGTTCGTGGCCGCGCTGCTCGTGCCACTTGGCAGCGGCGCGGGCCAGATGCACGGTGGCGAAGAGCAGGGCGATGGCGAGCCCGCCCGGCTCGTTGGAGGCGTAGGCGAGTTCCTTGGCGGCCTTGCGCAGGGCGGTGGCGGCTTGGTGGTCGGCGCGGGTGGCGGAGCGGCGGGCGCGGTTGAACGCCATCGCCGCCGCCCGCAGTTCTGCCCGGTGTGGGCCGGTCGTGGCGCTGGCGATGTTGTACGGGCATCGCCGAAGGCGGCCAGGTGGCCCTGGGCGGCGGCATCGTCACCGGAGTCGAGGACGGTGCGTGCCGCGTGTATGGCGGTGGTGGTGTGCCGCCATGGGGCGGCGGGGTCCGCCGCATACCGGGGGCGGTCGGCCATCTCCTGGTCGGGGAGGCGTTCGCGTAGGCGGTTAATGGAGAGGTCGGGGGCGAGTTTGGAGCCGCCGTACCAGACGGGTTCGCCGGCCGCGTTGGTGTCGCCGGGGGCGGCGAGGCTGTAGCCGATCACGTCACCGGTCTCGGGGCCGAGGCGCGTCTTGACCTTGATGCCGAGGGACTGCAGCACGGTGAAGTAGTCGGCTTCTTTGTGTACGGCGGCGGCGACCGCGTACGCCTGCTCACGCAGCCAGTGCCGTGCCGTGACCGACTGTCCCTGGCGTTCCGCCTTGGCGCGTTCGGCGCCGGTGGGAGTGCGGGGCGCGGTCAGGTCACCGGACTTCAGACGGCGCAGGCCGAACTCGACCTCGATCTTGCGGCACTCGGCTTGAGCCCGCTGTCCATCGCGGTGGGTGCGCGGGCGGCGCCCGTCGGCGCGGACAGTGGTGGCCATGATGTGGATGTGGTCGTCAGCGTGACGCACCGCGATCCACCGGCATGCCTTCTCGTCGCCTTCGGGGGCGATGCCTGTGGCGTGAACGATGCGGCGGGCGACCGCGGCCCACTCGGCGTCGGTGAGGTAGCGGTCGCCGGGCGCGGTGCGGACCGGGCAGTGCCAGACATGCTGAGGTGGCTTCTTGCCGCCCAGCTCGCGGGTGCGCAGGTCGACATGGTGGTCGAGGCGCTTGGCAAGCCGGGAGTAGGTGGCTGCCGGGTCGCGGCCGGGGTCGGGGGCGCCGGCCATGTCCCAGGCGGCGACGATGTGAGGGTCGGTGTGCTCGTCGCGGCGGCCGGGGCCGAAGAGATAGGCGATCAGTCCGCGAGTGTCGGAGCCGGTGGAGACGTCAGGAACCATGCGCGGTGCCTTCCGTCAGGAGCTGGTCGATCAGTCGGTAGCTGCTCTCGGCGGCTTGCTCGACGCGATCCAGCACCGCCTCGGCACGCTCGGGCACGGTTCCTCGGTGGATGGCCGCGGTGATCTGGTTGAGGTTGCCGCCGATGCGGTTCAACGCGACCGTCTGTGCCTCGACGGCCTCGACCAGTGGGTGGACCGAGTCGTCCTCCAGGCTGCCGACCAGCCCCGCCTTGCCGAGGGCGACGGCGAGGGCGGCGTCGCCGACGAATCCGGCGAACTTCTGACCGCGCTGGTGAGCGGCGGCGCTGATCACGCGGACCGCAGTGCGGGTGAAGCGGATGGTCTTCTCCTGGTCGCGCTTCTCCACGGTGCGCTTGCGGTTCATCAGCGCGGGCAGGACGGGGGCGTCGAGATCCCGCCAGGAGGGCTGCTCAGCGGGCGGCGGGATATCGGTCGGCGGCTGAGGGCTCGGGGCGGCGGAGTCGGCTGCGGGCGGGCAGCTGGTCTCGGCTGCACCCTCCTCCGGCTCGGGCGCCCCCTGGCGCTCGGCCTTCTCCTCCGCCACCCCTGGGGCGGGGGCAAGCGCGGACGAAGCCTCGTTAGAGGCTCGTTCGCTCCAGCTTGCTGCTGATCGGCGGGTCAGGCCGAAGAATCCCTTGCGGCGGCGGGTGGGGGAGTTGCTGGTGCTCGTTTCGGGCATGGTGGTGCTCCGGTGGTCGTGTGGGGTGGGGCTTCGTCACGTCCGTTGCATCCGTCCCGTAGCTGGTCAGGACAGGTACGGAGGCGGTCGCAGGTACGGAGTGATCCGTATCGGCGAGGAAGTCCGTCCCCGCGCTGACCTGCGCGGGGACGGATGCGACGGATTGATACGGAGCTGGTGTCAGCGAGTGGACCTGGGGCCGGCAGGCCCGCCTGGCGGGCCGATGGGCAACGTCCCCGACGGAGGGGCCGGTGGCTTGCCCTGGGCTCGACGTGCGACCACGGTCTCGCCGGCTGCGCGGGTCGGCTGGGCAGGGTCGGGGCAGTAGCGGGCCCAGGCGTCGAGGAACTGGTTGCGGGCGTATGCCTTGGCCTGCCTGCCGTTCTCGAAGCGGTGGTTGGCCGGGCTGATGCCGAAGTCGCGAAGCAGGTTGGCCAGGTGGTAGGCGTTCAGGCCCTTCGTCCCGTACTCGGCCCACGGCGCCTCGGCGTCCTGAATGAGGGAGGCGAGCAGGTCGTGGCTGCGCAGCGCCTCCGTGTCGCCCTGTTGCTCGAAGACTCGTCGGATGTCCCGGAGCAACCGGGTCTTCAGCGTCGTCTGTTCGTCCTGGACCACTTCGTTCCGGGTCATCGCCAGGCAGGCGGCGCGGGCCTGGGCGGGCCAGTGGCCGCCAGCCAGGTCGGCGACGATGACCAGGGGCTCCCAGGTGTCTGCGGCCCGGTCCTCGACAGGCATCGGTGGCGCCAGTCGGTGCGCTGCCCCGCGCAGCGGGGTCAGCCACGCGGACAGCCGGTCGCGCAGCGCGTTCAGTTCCGGGACGGAGTGCCGGGAGCGGAAGGGAGCGACCTTCTCGCCGGGCTTGCGCTTCTGCATGCGGAGCACGACCGCGCGGTCCATGATCGTGTCCGGCAGGTCGCCGATGCCTCCCAGCGCGGCCATCGCGAAGGTCGGGAACGCGGTCGGCTTGTGTTCCGGGCCGGATATCCGCCAGGCGGGGCGGTTGCGCTGGTGTCCGGCATTCAGCAGGCCACGCAGGTCCTCCTTGTCGCCCGCCTTCGGGCCGAAAATGGTGTCTGCCTCGTCCACCAGCAGCGTCGGCGGGTCCTCGCCAATGATCCGGAAGACCACCGCCGGCGAGGTGTTCACCGTCATCATCGGCCGACACACGGTTTCGTGGAGCACGTCCAAGACCCGGGACTTGCCGCACCCCTTGGTCGGCCCCACCACCGCCAGGCGCGGCGCGTGCTGGAGTTCGGGCTGGATATGGGAGGCCGCCACCCACAGGGTGACCGCGGTCAGGGCCTCCTCGCTCGGCAGCACCACGTAGCGGCCGATCGCGGTGCGCAGGTCGTCCAGCAGCGCGGCTCCCTCGTCGGCCGTCTCGCCGCTCGCACCGGCACGGTCCCCGGTCCCCGATCCGCCGTCGGGGACCACAGTCCCCGCAGATGCGTGGGGACCGTGGCTCTCACCATCAGCTCGGGGCGCGCCGCGCTCGCCCGGGATTCGGGGACCGGCAGACCAAAAGTCTCCACCCGGTCCCCGGCTTCCGCTCCGGCGGGACCGGTCCCCAAGGCGCTGACCTGCGCATGTTCCGTGCTGGGGGAATCTCGGTCCCCGACCGGAACACCCGTCGAAGCAGCGCCGCTGGCGGGTGCAGCCGGGGACCGTGACCCCGTTCGGTCCCCGCTTCGGTCCCCATTGCGCCAGGGGACGCCCTGGCCGGGGACCGCAGCGGCAGGCCAGACGACCTTGTGGAGATGTGTTCGAGGTAGCGGGGGACGTAGAGTCCTCCATCGACGTTCCTCTCAGGTGAGGGACGGGACGGGCAAGGTCCCGCCCCTCACCGGTTCGTTCGTTCAGGGATGAGCGACGTGCAGGGGAATCTCCGGCCCTCGGCGTTGGCGCGCCGGGGGCCGTTGCTGTGTCCGGGGCTGCCAGCGGCTCACGAGGCCAGGTCCCACTCGTCCTGGCCGTCGATCAGCGTGCGCTCGTAGCGCAGCAGCTCGGCCTCGGGGTACAGCACCCGCTTGCCGACCTTGATGCCGCGCGGCCCCTTCCCCATGTGGCGCCAGTAGCGGACGGTGCTCTCGGCTGTGCGGTAGCGCTCGGCGACCTCGGCGGTGGTCAGGTATCGCATACATTCCCATTCGGCTAGATGGCGATTCGATCTGCATAGAGTTGTACCCCGGGATCGGCGGTTAACCAAATCGGGAAGTCCATGTTTCAATTGGGATAGTGATGGTGACGATGGAGGTTCGATGGCAGGCGACAGGCCCGAGGGCGGCGAGGTGCCGCTGCTCTACAGCGAGGGGAACGTGGCCGCGCGCGTGGCACTGGAGCGCGAGGTCAGAGGGTGGAGCACGACCGAGCTGGCCGAGCGGGTGACCAGAGCCGGCATCAAGATGAACCAGACAGCGGTCTGGCGCATCGAGAACGGCACCCCTCGCCGACGCATCAACCTCGACGAGGCCCTCGCCTTCTCCCGCGTCTTCGAGCTCCCCCTCGAAGAACTGATGTCCCCGCCCCTGGAGGGGCTCGACATCGACAGTCGGCGCCTCGTCCAAGAGGCCGTCGAAGCGTTCTACGAGGCCCGAGACGCGCGCGACCGCCTCCACCACGCCGTGGTCGCCATCGCTAACCACATCAAGGCCCATCCCGACAGCTCGCGGGCGATCCACGAGCAGTGCCTCCGCCTCATGGGCGACGAGCGGGACGCTCGCACCCTCAGCGGCGACATCGAGGACGGTGGCCACTACTGACAACCGACACGAAGGAGAGGCCACTTGGCCAACATCCAGAAGCGCCCCAACGGCAAATGGCGAGCCCGCTACCGCGACCTCGACGGCAAGGAGCACGCCCGCCACTTCGAGCGCAAGATCGACGCCCAACGCTGGCTCGACGAGGTCACTACCAGCCTGGTCACCGGCCAGTACGTCGACCCGCGATCGGCGAAGAAGCCCTTCAAGGAGTACGCGGAGGAATGGCGGGCCATCCAGCCGCACCGACCTTCCACGGCCAAGGCGGTGGCCCAGCACCTGCGCTGCTACGTCTACCCGGCCTGGGACAAGCGGGCACTCGGCGCGATCAAGCCCGGCGACGTACAGAGCTGGGTCACCAGCCTGACCACCACGCACGGGCTGGCCGCCAGCACCTCACGGACGGTCTTCAACACGGTCAACGCCGTCTTCCGGGCGGCCGTTCGTGACCGGATCATCCCCCACAACCCCTGCGCCGAGGCGAAGCTGCCCTCGGTGCCACGGAAGAAGATCGTGCCACTGGCCGTCGAGCAGGTGCGGACACTGTCCGAGGAGATACCCGCCCGATACAAGGGCCTCGTACTTCTCGGCGCGGCGACCGGGCTCCGCCCCGGCGAGCTGTTCGGCCTCCAGCTCCGGCACCTGGACCTGCTGCACGCGACCGTCTCGGTCGAGCAGCAGATCCAGCAGACCGCCAAGCACGGCGTGTACGTCTGCCCGCCCAAGACCGCTCGCTCGCACCGCACGGTTCCGCTCCCCCGCATGGCGGTGGATGCGATGAAGGCCCACCTGCGGGACTTCCCCGCCGATGGGCCCGAGGGCTGGATCTTCACGGCGCCGCAAGGCGGGCCCGTGGTCTACACGCACTTCATGGACGGGTCCTGGCGGCCCGCCTGCGCGAAGGCCGGCATACCGAAGGGCACCGGACCCCACGCCCTCCGGCATCACTACGCCAGCCTGCTGATCAAGCACGGCGAGTCCGTGAAGACGGTCTCCGAGCGCCTCGGCCACACCAACGCGGCCATGACGCTGAACATCTATACCCACCTATGGCCCGACTCCGAGGAGCGGACCCGGGCCGCCGTCGACAAGGCGTACGCGGACCGCCCCGCGGACGGCGAGACGGCGGTCGACGAAGCGGCGTAGCCGCTCCCCCGCCCGGTGACCGTAGTCAGCACGCTGCGGACTCTGTGCGGACAGTAAAGGCCGCCCAACCCGCTCCGTCACAGGTCAGACGGCCTTTCGCCGAACGTATTAGACGTTGAAGCGGAACTCCACCACGTCCCCGTCCTGCATCACGTACTCCTTGCCCTCCATGCGGGCCTTGCCCTTGGCTCGGGCCTCGGCCACCGAGCCGGTCTCGACCAGGTCGTCGAAGGAGATGACCTCGGCCTTGATGAAGCCCTTCTGGAAGTCGGTGTGGATCACGCCGGCCGCCTCGGGGGCCGTGGCACCCTTCTTGATCGTCCAGGCGCGGGACTCCTTGGGGCCGGCCGTCAGGTAGGTCTGCAGGCCGAGGGTGGCGAAGCCGACGCGGGCGAGGGTGGCCAGGCCCGGCTCGTGCTGGCCGACGGACTCCAGCAGCTCCAGGGCCTCCTCCTCGTCCAGCTCGGCGAGGTCCGCCTCCAGCTTGGCGTTGAGGAAGATCGCCTCGGCGGGGGCGACCAGGGCGCGCTGCTCGTTCTTGAAGTCCTCGTCGATCAGTTCGTCCTCGTCGACATTGAAGACGTAGAGGAAGGGCTTGGTGGTGAGCAGGTGCAGGTCATGGAGGAGTTCGTTGCGCTCGGTGCCCTGCACGATGCCGTGCGCGAAGAGCGTGTCGCCCTTCTCCAGGATCTCCTTGGCCTCCTCGACCGCCTTGACCTTGGGAGCGACGTCCTTCTTGATCCGCGACTCCTTCTGCAGGCGCGGGAGGACCTTCTCGATGGTCTGGAGGTCGGCGAGGATCAGCTCGGTGTTGATCGTCTCGATGTCGTCCTTCGGCGAGACCTTGCCGTCGACGTGCACGACGTTCTCGTCCTTGAAGGCGCGGATGACCTGGCAGATCGCGTCGGACTCACGGATGTTCGCGAGGAACTTGTTGCCGAGTCCCTCACCCTCGGAGGCGCCGCGCACGATGCCGGCGATGTCGACGAAGTCGACCGTGGCCGGGAGGATGCGCTCCGAGCCGAAGATCGACGCCAGCTTGGCCAGGCGGGCGTCCGGGACGCCCACCACGCCGACGTTGGGCTCGATCGTGGCGAACGGGTAGTTGGCCGCCAGCACGTCGTTCTTGGTCAGGGCGTTGAACAGGGTCGACTTGCCGACATTCGGCAGGCCGACGATTCCGATCGTGAGCGACACGTTGCGACTTCCCGTAGATGAGTGGGCCAGGGGCTGCCAGGGGCCAGAGACACTGGCCGATCCACCAGTCTACGGCGTCCGCACCGGGCGGCTCGCGGGAGCTTCGAACGCCTGGCCAAGCTCTTCCCACCGGCGTGTCTGATGGGCTATTCGGCACATAAACAGACCTAAGTTGGTCCAGTGGAGCAACACAGATCGCGACCCCCGAACGACGGACCGCGACGCGGCGGGCCGCACCAGCCCGCGCACCTGCCCCCGCAGGCCCGGCGTGGGCCCGGCGAGCGCAGGCCGGGCCAGGGGCAGGGGCAGGGGACGCGGCCGTCGGGGCGCCAGGAGCACGGCGGGCGGCAGGCGGGGGCCGCCGCCCGGCCTTTCCCGCCCGGGCCTCGGCTGCCGGGGCCACGGCTCACCGGGCTCGGCAGCGGACTGTTCTGCGCCGTGGTGATGTTCCTGCTCGGCTGCCTGGACGAGCTGCTGGTCGACGGGGCGCTGCCGGTGTACGGCGTGCTGTTCGTGCCGGTGTGCGTCCTGACCGCGCTGTGGGTGCGGGCCGCGGACGTGCTGACCGCGGCCGTGGTCCTGCCGATCGCGTTCGCCGTGGGGCTGCTGCCCGTCGCCGACGGCGGCGGGGGGCTGCTCGGCCGGCTGATGGGGCTGTTCACCGGGCTCGCGACCCAGGCCGGCTGGCTGTACGGCGGGACGCTGGTCGCCGGGCTGATCGTGCTGGTACGCCGGGTGCAGTGGGTGCGGCGGCGCCGGCGGCGGAGCTGAGCCGACGCCCCGGCCGCCCCCGGTCATCTCTCCTGGGCCGCTCTCATCGCCGCCCCCACGATTCCCGCGTTGTTCTGCAGCTGCGCCGGGACGATCTCGGCCTTGATGCCGTCGATGAAGCGCAGGAACTTGTCGGCCTTGCGGCTGACCCCGCCGCCGATGATGAACAGCTCCGGCGAGAACAGCATCTCCACGTGCGCCAGGTACTTCTGGACGCGCTGGGCCCACTGCTCCCAGCTCAGGTCGTGGTCGTCCTTGGCCTTGCTGGAGGCTCGTCTCTCGGCGTCGTGGCCGTTCAGCTCCAGGTGGCCCAGTTCCGTGTTCGGGACGAGGAGGCCGTCCACGAAGACGGCGCTGCCGATGCCGGTGCCGAAGGTGAGCAGGATGACCGTGCCCCCGCGGTCCCGGCCGGCGCCGAACTGCATCTCGGCGACGCCCGCCGCGTCCGCGTCGTTGACGACCGTCACCGGCAGGCCGCCCAGCTTGCCACTGAACAACGCGCGCGCGTCCGTGTCGATCCAGCTCTTGTCGACGTTCGCCGCCGTGCGGACCGTGGCGCCGCCGGTGACCACTCCGGGGAAGGTCAGGCCGACCGGGCCGGTCCAGCCGAAGTGGTCGATGACCTGCTTGACCCCGTCGGCCACGCCCTCCGGCGTCGCCGGGTGGGGGGTGAGCACCTTGCAGCGCTCCTGGGCCAGGTCGCCCCTGTCCAGGTCCACAGGGGCGCCCTTGATCCCGGATCCGCCGATGTCCACGCCGAAGATCTGCATGGCACCACGTTACGACGGACCACTGACAGTCACGCCTCGGTCGTACCGCTTCCGCCGCGCTCGGCGGCCAGGGCGGCGGCCTCCTCGCGCAGGTCACGGCGGAGCTCCTTGGGGAGGGAGAAGGTGATGGACTCCTCGGCGGCCTTGACGATCTCCACGTCGCCGTAGCCGCGCTCGGCGAGCCACTCCAGCACCTGCTCGACCAGCACCTCGGGCACGGAGGCACCGGAGGTGACGCCGACCGTCGTCACGTCCTCCAGCCAGGCCTCGTCGATCTCGTCGGCGAAGTCCACCAGGTAGGCCTCGCGGGCGCCGGCGAGCTTGGCGACCTCGACCAGACGCTTGGAGTTGGAGGAGTTGCGGGAGCCGACGACGATGACCAGCTCGGCCTCGGCGCCCATCTGCTTCACGGCGAGCTGGCGGTTCTGCGTGGCGTAGCAGATGTCGTCGCTGGGCGGGGAGACGAGACCGGGGAACTTCGTCTTCAGGGCGTCGACGGTCTCCATGGTCTCGTCCACGGACAGGGTGGTCTGGGACAGCCAGACCACCTTCGACGGGTCACGGACCTCGACCTTGGCGACGTCGCCGGGGCCGTCGACGAGCTGGATGTGCTCGGGGGCCTCGCCGGAGGTGCCGATGACCTCCTCGTGGCCCTCGTGGCCGATCAGGAGGATGTCGTAGTCCTCCTTGGCGTAGCGGACGGCTTCCTTGTGGACCTTGGTGACCAGCGGGCAGGTGGCGTCGATGGTGGCGAGGCGGCCCCGCTCGGCCTCCTCGTGCACGACCGGGGCGACGCCGTGCGCCGAGAACATGACGATGTTGCCGGGCGGCACCTCCTCCGTCCGCTCGACGAAGATCGCGCCCTTCTTCTCCAGGGTCTGCACGACGTACTTGTTGTGAACGATCTCGTGCCGGACGTAGATCGGGGCCCCGTACTGTTCGAGGGCCTTCTCGACGGCGATCACGGCGCGGTCCACACCCGCGCAGTAGCCTCGGGGGGCGGCGAGCAGGACACGGCGGCCAGGCGAAGCGGTCATGCGTCCCATCGTAAGGCCGCGTTCGGCGGCGCCGGGATCGCGTGTCCGGTGACCGCCGGTGTCCGTGGTGGACATCGGCGCGCTGACGGCGTTCACGCCGCTGCGCGCGAGCGCGGCAGGCCACGCGGGCTCGACGGCGCTCCCCTGTCAGTGCCCCCCGTTACTCTCAACCGCATGGCTGCGAAAACCACCCCCGAAGCCCCCCTCCCCGTCGGTGAGGTCTCCCGGCTGATCGGGGGCTGGATCGACCGGCTCGGGGCGGTGTGGGTCGAGGGGCAGATCACGCAGTTGTCGCGGCGGCCCGGCGCCGGGGTCGTGTTCCTGACGCTGCGCGACCCGTCGTACGACATCTCCGTGAGCGTGACGTGCTACCGGCAGGTGTTCGATGCCGTCGCCGATGTCGTCGGGGAGGGCGCCCGGATCGTCGTACTGGCGAAACCGGAGTGGTACGCGCCCAGGGGGCAGCTGTCCCTTCGCGCCGCCGAGATAAGGCCCGTCGGCGTCGGTGAGCTGCTGGCCCGGCTGGAGCGGCTGAAGAAGGCGCTCGCGGCCGAGGGACTGTTCGCGCCGGAGCGGAAGAAGCCGCTGCCGTTTCTGCCGCAGCTGATCGGCCTCGTCTGCGGTCGCGCCTCCGCCGCGGAGCGGGACGTGCTGGAGAACGCCCGCCACCGCTGGCCCGCCGTCCGCTTCGAGGTGCGCAACGTGCCGGTGCAGGGGGTGCACGCGGTGCCGCAGGTCGTGCAGGCGGTGAAGGAGCTGGACGAGATCGAGGAGGTCGATGTGATCATCGTCGCCCGTGGGGGCGGGAGCGTCGAGGATCTGCTGCCCTTCTCCGACGAGCAGCTGGTGCGGGCCGTGGCCGAGTGCCGTACGCCCGTCGTCTCCGCCATCGGCCACGAGCCGGACAACCCGTTGCTCGACCACGTGGCCGACCTGCGCGCCTCCACCCCGACCGACGCGGCCAAGAAGGTGGTGCCGGACGTGGGCGAGGAGTTCGAGCGGGTGCAAATGCTGCGGGACCGGGCCCGGCGCTGCATGAACGCGCTCGTCGAACGGGAGGAGCGGGGGCTGGCGCACGCGCTGGCCCGCCCCTCGATAGAGGATCCGCACCGGATGATCGACGAGCGCGCCGACCATGTGGCCTCCCTGGTCGAGCGCGGCCGGCGGACCCTCGGCCATCTCCTCGACCGCGCGGACTCGGAGCTGTCGCACACGCACGCGCGCGTGGTGGCCCTCTCCCCCGCGGCGACGCTCAAGCGCGGCTACGCGGTGCTGCAGAAGGTGGACGGGCACGTGGTGCGCGATCCGGACGAGGTGACGGAGGGCGAGGCTCTGCGGGCCCGCGTCGCCGACGGCGATTTCACAGTGAAGGTGGGCGAATGACCGGCAAGGTGGACGAGGCTCTCTCCTACGAGCAGGCGCGGGACGAGTTGATCGAGGTCGTACGGCGCCTGGAGGCGGGCGGTACGACACTCGAGGAGTCCCTGGCACTGTGGGAGCGCGGCGAGGAGCTGGCCAGGGTGTGCCGGCGCTGGCTGGAGGGGGCGCGGGCCCGGCTGGACGCGGCGCTGGCCGAGGAGGAGGCGGAAGAAGAGGAGGAGGACGCAGCGGAGTAGGCGCCGGTCCGACGGCTGTGAAGCGGGTCACCACAACCGGACCTTTGTTGAAGGTTGAACTTCATTGCCGTAGGGTCATGTCGTCAGCCGATCCGGACCGTGGTCCGGTACGTCGGATCAAGGCGCCACCCAGAAAGTTCACGCATGTCTCTCGCACTCGACGCCGCCGCCCAGGACCTGCTGTTCCGTGAGGCCCGCACCGCGAACACCTTCACCGACGAGCCGGTGACCGAGGAGCAGGTCCAGGCGATCTACGACCTGGTCAAGTACGGCCCCACCGCCTTCAACCAGAGCCCGCTGCGCATCACCCTGGTCCGCTCCCCCGAGGCCCGCGAGCGCCTGGTGAAGCACATGGCCGAGGGCAACCAGCCGAAGACGGCCGCCGCCCCGCTGGTCGCGATCCTCTCCGCGGACAACGAGTTCCACGAGGAGCTGCCGACCCTCTTCCCGCACTTCCCCCAGGCCAAGGACGTGTTCTTCAGCGAGCGTCCGGCCCGTGAGGGCGCCGCCTCCCTGAACGCCGCCCTCCAGGCCGCCTACTTCATCATCGGCGTCCGGGCCGCGGGCCTCGCCGCCGGCCCGATGACCGGCCTCGACTTCGCGGGCGTCCAGAAGGAGTTCCTGGACGACGACCACACCCCGCTGATGGTGGTCAACATCGGCAAGCCGGGCCCGGACGCCTGGTTCCCGCGCTCGCCCCGCCTGGCGTACGACGACGTCGTCACGACCGTCTGAGCCACCCCGGTACGACGAGAGGCCCCCAGTACCGCCGGGGGCCTCTTCGCATGCCCTGCGGGAGGGCGCATGCCCTGCGGGACGGCGCAGGTCCTGCGGGAGGTCACTGCATCTTCAGCGCCGCCGCGAACGTCGTCAGCTCCGCGAAGGACGCCGTGCCGGCCACCACCGTGGTGGAGCCGGGCGTGCCGTTCAGGACCAGGGCGTCGTAGCGGCCGCCGGTGTAGCGGGTCCAGGTGCGGCCGCCGATCGTCTCGGTCCGCTTCGTCGCCGACGCGCCCTGGCTGGCCTGGTCGACGAACTCGGCCGGCTTCTGCGTGGACTGCTCGATCTGCACGTACTGGCTGTCCGGGGTCTGGAAGCCCAGGTGCCAGCGGTCGCCGCTCTCGCCCTGGAAGCGCACGGAGGTCGCCTTCCACGTACTCGGCAGGCCCTCGGGCGCGGCCACCGGGTAGCTCGCCGCGCGACGGGCCGTGAGCAGCTCGACCCGGTAGTCGACCCGCTTGAGGTCCGGAGAGTGATCGTCGTGCGGGATGGCGAGGAAGTAGACGACCAACGCCGCGATGCCGATCAGGGCCAGGGAGAGAATCATGTCCCGGGCCGTCTTCTGCTTGCCGTTCGAACCTGCCACGCCCCCTATCGTCGCAGGTGCCCCAAGCGCTCATCCGTGGGGTCCCCTGCTCATTTTGTCTGCCTAACGATAGAGTCGGGGGCAACACCCTCATCCGGCCGTCGTCGTATCAGAAAGGTGCGCTCCGATGACCGAAAATCATCACCTGCCGTCCGAGCTCGATGTTCCCTCCGAGGCTCCCGACCGCAACCTCGCCCTGGAACTCGTCCGGGTGACCGAAGCCGCCGCCATGGCCGCCGGCCGCTGGGTGGGGCGCGGTGACAAGAACGGCGCCGACGGTGCCGCGGTGCGCGCCATGCGGACCCTCGTCTCCACCGTGTCGATGAACGGCGTCGTCGTCATCGGCGAGGGCGAGAAGGACGAGGCCCCGATGCTCTTCAACGGGGAGCACGTGGGCGACGGCACCGGTCCCGAGGTGGACATCGCGGTCGACCCGATCGACGGCACCACGCTGACCGCCAAGGGCATGCCCAACGCGATCGCCGTGCTCGCCGCGGCCGAGCGGGGCGCCATGTTCGACCCGTCCGCCGTGTTCTACATGGACAAGCTGGTCACCGGCCCGGAGGCAGCCGAGTTCGTCGACATCGACGCGCCCGTGGCCGTGAACATCAAGCGGATCGCCAAGGCGAAGAAGGCCACGCCCGAGGACGTCACGGTCGTCATCCTCGACCGGCCGCGGCACGAGGGTCTGATCCGGGAGGTCCGCGAGGCCGGTGCGCGCATCAAGCTGATCTCCGACGGTGACGTGGCGGGCTCGATCTACGCACTGCGCGAGGGCACGGGCGTCGACCTGCTGCTCGGCATCGGCGGTACGCCGGAGGGCATCATCTCGGCCTGCGCCGTGAAGTGCCTGGGCGGAACCATCCAGGGCAAGCTGTGGCCCAAGGACGACGAGGAGCGTGCGCGGGCCATCGACGCCGGGCACGATCTGGACCGGGTGCTGACGACCGACGACCTGGTGTCGGGCGAGAACGTGTTCTTCGTCGCGACCGGTATCACCGACGGTGAGCTGCTGCGGGGTGTTCAGTACCGGTCGGAGACCGCGCTCACCGAGTCGATCGTGATGCGGTCGAAGTCCGGGACGGTGCGGAGGATCTACTCCGAGCACCGGCTGAGCAAGCTGCGGGCCTACAGCGCGATCGACTTCGACCGCGCCAAGTAGTTCCGGCGGCGGGCAGCACCTGATCAAAGGGGGCTGCGGGGCCGTCGGCGCGTGTGGTTCGTCCGTGGCTGGTCGCGACCGCGCCGCGGAACCGCATGTCGAACACGGCCCGCGCCCCTGAGGCAGGGACACGCCCTCTGTGCGGAGAGGGCGCCCCTCCCTCCGCTCTGCTAACCAGCTATGCGATTCGCCGCCGTCGCCCGCGCCGCCTTCTTCAGCTCCATCTCCCTGCGGCGGCGCCTCGCCAGGACCACCCGGCGTTCCGCTGCCGTGAGGCCGCCCCAGACGCCGTACGGCTCGGGCTGGAGGAGGGCGTGTTCGCGGCACTCGACCATCACCGGGCAGCGGGCGCAGACACGCTTGGCCGCCTCCTCCCGGGACAGCCGCGCAGCGGTCGGCTCCTTCGACGGCGCGAAGAACAGGCCCGCCTCGTCGCGCCGGCACACGGCCTCGGTGTGCCAGGGAGCGTCTTGGTCCCTGTCTCGCGCTGGCACCCGCTGCACCGGAAGGGCAGCTACCTGCAGGGACGAATGCGGCGGTTGCAGCACGGGTCTACTCCTGACGACGGCTTCGCGAGCGAGAGACGATGCAGCAAGCCCTACCCGCTGTGCGCGCGCCTATGCACAGCGTTCCCAGCCGCGGGCGCGCGGCGGCTCGTTCGCGCCCCCTGTGCGGTCATCCGGGAGGAGCGGAACCTTCCGCTCACCGGCGGATTCGCGACCGTCAATGCCCCAGGTGTTTGCGCAGCTTCCGGTCGACCTTGTCCTGGACTCGCTCCAGCTTCCGGTCGACCCTGCTCTGCACCCGCTCCAGGATGTCCGCCACGCGCTTGCCGCGCCTGGGGTGCGCCTCGACATTGCCGAGTACGGCCCAGCCGTCGACGTAGACGACCGGCGCGTCCGACTCGACCGAGTCCAGCGTGTCCACCTCGAAGTTGCCGAGGACGCCGCCTCCGGTGCCGCGCAGCGACACGTTCTCCGGGACGCGGATCTGGACGTCGCCGAAGACCGAGACCGCCTTGATCACGACCTGCTGGTACTCGAAGATCGCCTCGCTGAGGTCGATCTCGACGCTGCCGAAGACCGAGTACGCGTGGATCCGGCGGCCGGCGCGCCATCGGCCCCGGCGCACGGCGCTGCTGAAGACGGCGACAACGTTGGCGTCGGCCTCGGGCGGGATCGCGCCCGGGGTGGGGCGGGGCGGCACGGGCGTGTAGGCGGGGCCGGCCGCGCGCTGGTGGGCCGCGGGCAGGTCCCGGATGAAGACCTCCAGCTCGCCCACCGTCTTGGCGGCGAGGACACCCTCGACCCGCTCGGCGTGCTCGTCGGCGGTCAGCCGGCCCTCTGCCAGGGCCTCACGGAGGATCTCGGCGATGCGGTCACGGTCGGCGTCCGAGGCACGCAGCTCGGCGACGGGTGCGTCGGTGTGCTTCTGAAGGTCCACGAAAGACAGCGTACCGAAACGCGATAGATCGCGACTAGGGACTGTGGAAAACCCTCTGCGGCCCCGGCGTGCCGAACTGAGCCTTACCTCACAGGTTCCGTGTCGGCGGCAGGTTCTAGGCTGGTGAGGCCCGCCAGCGTCGGCGGGCGCCGTCCGTCAGAGTGAGGAATGGGCTGCGATGCCTGAGTTCGCGTACACCGATCTGCTCCCCCAGGGAGAGGACACCACCCCGTACCGGCTGGTGACGTCCGAGGGCGTCTCCACCGTCGAGGGCCCGGACGGGCGGACGTTCCTCAAGGTGGAGCCGGAGGCGCTGCGCAAGCTGGCCGAGGAGGCCATCCACGACATCCAGCACTACCTGCGCCCGGCCCACCTCGCCCAGCTGCGCCGCATCATCGACGACCCCGAGGCCTCCGGCAACGACAAGTTCGTGGCCCTGGACCTGCTGAAGAACGCGAACATCGCGGCGGCCGGGGTGCTGCCGATGTGCCAGGACACCGGCACGGCGATCGTCATGGGCAAGCGCGGCCAGAACGTGCTGACGGCGGGCGAGGACGAGAAGCACCTCTCCCACGGCATCTACGACGCCTACACCAAGCTCAACCTGCGCTACTCGCAGATGGCTCCGCTCACCATGTGGGAGGAGAAGAACACCGGCTCCAACCTGCCCGCGCAGATCGAGCTGTACGCCACCGACGGCGGCGCGTACAAGTTCCTGTTCATGGCCAAGGGTGGCGGCAGCGCCAACAAGTCCTTCCTCTACCAGGAGACCAAGGCCGTCCTGAACGAGGCCTCCATGATGAAGTTCCTGGAGGAGAAGATCCGTTCGCTCGGTACGGCCGCCTGTCCGCCGTACCACCTGGCGATCGTCGTCGGCGGCACGAGCGCCGAGTACGCCCTGAAGACCGCGAAGTACGCCTCCGCGCACTACCTGGACGAGATCCCCGCGGAGGGCTCGGAGCTCGGCCACGGCTTCCGTGACAAGGAGCTCGAGCAGAAGGTCTTCGAGCTGACCCAGAAGATCGGCATCGGTGCGCAGTTCGGCGGCAAGTACTTCTGCCACGACGTCCGCGTGGTCCGCCTGCCCCGGCACGGCGCCTCCTGCCCCGTCGCCATCGCCGTCTCCTGCTCGGCCGACCGCCAGGCCGTGGCGAAGATCACCGCCGAGGGCGTCTTCCTGGAGCAGCTGGAGACCGACCCGGCGCGCTTCCTGCCGGAGACGACGGACGAGCACCTGGACGAGTCCTCGGACGTCGTCAGGATCGACCTCAACCAGCCGATGGACACGATCCTCGCCGAGCTGACGAAGTACCCGGTGAAGACCCGCCTGTCCCTGACCGGCCCGCTGGTCGTGGCCCGTGACATCGCGCACGCCAAGATCAAGGAGCGGCTGGACGCGGGCGAGGAGATGCCGCAGTACCTGAAGGACCACCCGGTGTACTACGCGGGTCCGGCGAAGACCCCCGAGGGCTACGCCTCCGGTTCCTTCGGCCCGACGACGGCCGGCCGCATGGACTCCTACGTCGAGCAGTTCCAGGCGGCGGGCGGCTCCAAGGTGATGCTGGCGAAGGGCAACCGCTCCAAGCAGGTCACCGACGCCTGCAACGCCCACGGCGGCTTCTACCTCGGTTCCATCGGCGGCCCGGCCGCCCGCCTCGCCCAGGACTGCATCAAGAAGGTCGAGGTCCTGGAGTACGAGGAGCTGGGCATGGAGGCCGTCTGGAAGATCGAGGTCGAGGACTTCCCGGCGTTCATCGTCGTGGACGACAAGGGCAACGACTTCTTCCAGGATCCCGCGCCCCAGCCGACGTTCACCTCGATCCCGGTGCGGGGTCCCGGGCTGGCGTAGTGCCTGTGGTGCGGCGGGGAATGCCCGCGGCGAAGCCGCTGATGGATACTGCACCCCCGCCGCCCCTGCCCGTCCCATCCCCAGGGGCTCCGCCCCTGGACCCCGGCCTGCCCCAGTAGGCAGTCACATCCTCACTCAGCGTAATGAGCGGGAACAACCCGGCGTGCCCGGTCGCTATGACTCGCATGAGCGAATACCGCATCGAGCACGACTCCATGGGCGAGGTCCGGGTCCCCGCGCATGCCAAGTGGCGGGCCCAGACCCAGCGGGCCGTCGAGAACTTCCCGGTCTCCGGTCAGCGACTGGAACGCGCGCACATCGAAGCGCTGGCCCGGATCAAGGGCGCCGCCGCCAAGGTGAACGCCGAACTCGGTGTGCTCGACAAGGAAACGGCCGAAGCGATCCAGGAGGCCGCGGCGGAGGTCGCCGAAGGCCGGTGGGACGAGCACTTCCCCGTCGACGTCTTCCAGACCGGTTCCGGCACCTCCTCCAACATGAACACCAACGAGGTCGTCGCCACCCTGGCGACCGAGCGGCTCGGCCGGGACGTGCACCCGAACGACCACGTCAACGCCTCCCAGTCCTCCAACGACGTCTTCCCGTCCTCCCTCCACATCGCCGCCACCGCCGCCGTCACCCACGACCTGATCCCGGCCCTGGACCACCTCGCCGCCTCCCTCTCCCGCAAGGCGGAGGAGTTCGCCGATGTCGTGAAGTCCGGGCGGACCCACCTCATGGACGCCACCCCCGTGACGCTCGGCCAGGAGTTCGGCGGGTACGCCGCACAGGTCCGTCACGGTGTCGAGCGGCTGGAGGCGTCCCTGCCGCGGCTCGCCGAACTCCCCCTCGGCGGCACCGCCGTCGGCACCGGCATCAACACCCCGCCCGGCTTCTCCGCCGCCGTCATCCAGGAGGTCGCCCGGGCCACCGGGCTGCCGCTCACCGAGGCCCGGGACCACTTCGAGGCGCAGGGTGCCCGGGACGGGATCGTGGAGACCAGCGGGCAGCTGAGGACCATCGCGGTCGGGCTGACCAAGATCGCGAACGATCTGCGGTGGATGGCGTCGGGCCCGCGCACCGGGCTCGCCGAGATCCGGCTGCCCGACCTCCAGCCGGGGTCGTCCATCATGCCGGGCAAGGTCAACCCGGTGATCCCCGAAGCCGTCCTCATGGTGGCCGCCCAGGTCATCGGCAACGACGCCACCATCGCCACCGCCGGTGCGGCCGGGAACTTCGAGCTGAACGTCATGCTGCCGGTCATCGCCAAGAACGTGCTCGAATCCATCCGGCTGCTCGCCAACGTCTCCCGGCTGCTGGCCGACCGGACGATCGACAGCATCACCGCCGACCGGGAACGGACCCGGGAGTACGCGGAGTCGTCGCCGTCCGTGGTGACCCCGCTCAACAAGTACATCGGGTACGAGGAGGCCGCGAAGGTCGCCAAGAAGTCCCTCGCGCAGCGGAAGACGATCCGTGAGGTCGTACTCGAGAGCGGCTATGTCGAGCGCGGTGATCTGACGCTGGAACAGCTCGACGAAGCCCTGGATGTCCTGCGCATGACGCACCCGTAACCACGAGCGAACCATTCCGGCCACCGGCCCGGAACCGTGACGCGCGCCGCAGCGTCGTATGCCTGCGGCACCTAATATCTGTCCATGACGGACGACGGAGCGACGACACACGTGGACTCGGCGGACTCTGCGGACCTGGCGGACACGGGACCCGCGGCCCACTGGACCCCGGGCACCCAGATCCTGTGGCGCTACCGGGAGAACGCCGGCGCGCACATTCACATCGCCCGGCCCGTCACCGTCGTCCGCGACGACGCCGAACTGCTCGCCGTGTGGCTGGCCCCCGGCACCGAGTGCGTGAAGCCGGTCCTCGCCGACGGCACGCCCGTGCACCTGGAGCCGCTCCGGTCCCGCTACACCAAGCCGCGCACGGTGCAGCGGGACCGCTGGTTCGGCACCGGTGTGCTGAAGCTGGCCCAGCCCGGCCGGCCCTGGTCGGTGTGGCTGTTCTGGGAGCCGGGCTGGCGGTTCAAGAACTGGTACGTCAACCTGGAGCAGCCGCTGGCCCGTTGGGCGGACGGAGTGGACTCCGAGGACTACTTCCTGGACATCTCCGTGCAGCCCGACCGCAGCTGGCACTGGCGCGACGAGGACGAGTTCGCGCAGGCCCAGCGGGACGGCCTGATGGACGCCGGGACCGCCGAGCGGGTCCGGGCGGCCGGGCGGGACGCGGTCGAGGTGATCGAGGCCTGGGGGGCGCCGTTCCCGGACGGCTGGCAGCACTGGCGCCCGGATCCGTCCTGGGCGGTACCGTCTCTCCCCGAGGACTGGGACCGTACGCCCGCGCATGTGTCCTCATGAGACCCTTGATGCGCCCCCGGGCCGGAAACGTAGGATCGTCCTCCGCAAACATGTAGTCAGGGTCAGTGCGAAGCACTGTCGTTGAGGGGTGGTGGCCGGGGTGGCGGGAGGGCGCACAAGTGCAACTCCCGGAGCATGCACCGGGTTTGACCGAACGTCATCGAGGGGCGGCAGCACGTGAGCGAGGGGCACCAGGGCACAGGAACCACCTCTGACCACGCGGGAATTCCGTTCCTGGGACACGTATTGCGGGTATCGGGACTTCTGCGGGAGCAACTGCGCGCCCGGCGCGCAGTGCCGTACGGATGGATGCGACACGCGTGACGGAGCAGCCCACCTCTTTCGAGCGCCCCCAGGGCGCCGACCCCGCGGAGGGCCGCGGGGCGCTCCGGCATACCTCGAAGCAGCTCGGCGGGCCCGCCGCCTTACCGGTCCAGGCCCGGACCGACGGCACGCCCTCCGGCCCGGGGACGACCACGCCCTGCGGCAGGGGGAACAAGGGGAAGGAGCCCCAAGTCAACGGCCCCGAGCACTCCCAGCCCGCCACCACCGAACCCGGCGCGCACCGCCCGCGGCCCGCGCCCGAGGCCGTCTCGCCGCGCCCCGGGCCGGAGGCCATCCCGCCGCAGCCCGGCGCCGAGCAGGAGCGGGCGCCGGGCGGTGAGGAGCGCCGTACCGGGCAGGGACTGCCGCCGGGCCGGCCGATGCCGATGCGGCGCGACGGCGACCGGCTGCGGTTCGTGGGCGCGGCCACCCGGCGGATCGCGCGCGGCCTCGATCTGGACGAGATCGTGATGGGGCTGTGCCGGGCGACCGTGCCGACCTTCTCGGACGCGATCCTGGTCTATCTGCGTGACCCGCTGCCGGTCGGCGACGAGCGGCCCACCGGTCCGGTGGTGCTGCGGCTGCGCCGTACCGACCGGATACCGGAGGACCGGGACACCGACGGTGTGCTGCTGCCGCCCGCCTTCGACTCCTTCGGCTGCGAGCCGGAGGCGAGCGCGCTGGCCGAGCTGTCCTCGCTCACCACCGAGCTGTGCGAGGTGCGCCCCGGCGGTGCGCTGAACGAGGTGTTGCGCGGGGTGCGGCCGGTGTTCGCCGACGCGCCCGCCGCCCGGGCCGCGCTGCCCGAGCTGCTCGGCGACTCGGCCGAGACGGTCGTACCGTCCGGGCAGCATGCGATCCTCGCGCCGCTGCGCGGCCGGCGCCGGGTGATCGGCGCGGCGCTGTTCCTGCGCCGTCCGGAGCGGCTGGCGTTCGAGGGCGACGACCTGCTGGTGGCGGCCCAGCTGGCCACGCACAGCGCGCTCGGCATCGACAAGGCGGTGCTGTACGGCCGGGAGGCGTACATCGCCGACGAGCTGCAGCGCACCATGCTGCCCGAGACCCTGCCCCGGCCGACGGGTGTGCGGCTGGCGTCGCGCTATCTGCCGGCCGCCGAGACCGCGCGGGTAGGCGGCGACTGGTACGACGCGATCCCGCTGCCCGGCAGCCGGGTGGCGCTGGTCGTCGGCGATGTCATGGGCCACTCCATGACCTCGGCGGCGATCATGGGTCAGCTGCGCACCACCGCGCAGACCCTCGCCGGTCTCGACCTGCCGCCGCAGGAGGTGCTGCACCACCTGGACGAGCAGGCGCAGCGGCTCGGCACCGACCGGATGGCGACCTGCCTGTACGCCGTCTACGACCCGGTCACCCACCGCATCACCATCGCCAACGCGGGTCATCCGCCGCCCGTGCTGCTGCACCTGGGCGGCCGGGCCGAGGTGCTGCGGGTGCCGCCGGGCGCGCCGATCGGCGTCGGAGGGGTCGACTTCGAGGCCGTGGAGCTGGACGCGCCCGCAGGGGCCACGCTGCTGCTGTACACCGACGGACTGGTGGAGTCCCGGCTGCGGGACGTGTGGACCGGCATAGAGCAGCTGCGGGAGAAGCTCGCCGCGACCGCCCGGTTGACCGGACCCGACCATCCGCCGCCCCTGGAAGCCCTGTGCGACGAGGTGCTGGACATGCTCGGCCCGGGCGACCGGGACGACGACATCGCGCTGCTCGCGGCCCGCTTCGACGGGATCGCGCCGAGCGATGTCGCGTACTGGAAGCTGGAGCCGGACGAGACGGCCCCCGGCCAGGCCCGCCGGCTGGCCCGGCGCGCGCTGGCCCGCTGGGACCTGGAGGACCTGACGGACTCGGTGGAGCTGCTGGTCAGCGAGGTCGTCACGAACGCCGTACGGTACGCGTCCCGGCCGGTGACGCTGCGGCTGCTGCGCACGGACGTGCTGCGCTGCGAGGTCGGCGACGACGTGCCGCAGCTGCCGCGACTGCGGCAGGCCCGGGCCGACGACGAGGGCGGGCGCGGCCTGTACCTGGTCAACAAGCTGGCCCGGCGCTGGGGCGCGACCCGGCTGAGCACCGGCAAGGTGGTGTGGTTCGAGCTGCACCGGAGCTGAGGGGTGCACCGGGCCTGAGGAAGCGTCAGGTGTGCGAAGGGCGCCCGGGGAGTTCCCGGGCGCCCTTCGCTTGTGCGCTCCTACTGGCCGGCGTTCTGGCCGCCGCCCGGATCGAGCGGGTTGTCCGTGACACCGCCCGTCGGCGGCTGCGTCGGCGGCTGCGTGGGAGGCTTCGTCGGCGGCGTGCTGGTCGGGGGCGCGGACGACGTCGGCGGCTTGCTGGTCGGCGGCGCGGACGACGTCGGCGGCTTGCTGGTCGCCGTGTGCGACGGCGTCTGCGACGGGGTCAGGGAGGCCGTCGGCGTCTGGGACGGCTGGACGGCCGCGCCCTGGGTGGTGTTCAGGTCGAACGTGCTGACGTCGCCCATCGCCTCGAAGGTGTACGCGGCCCAGACCTTCGCCGGGTAGTTGCCACCGTTGATGCGGGCGGGGAGGCCGGTTTTGGGGTCGAGCAGACCGGTCGCGCCCGTCAGCGGAACCTGCGCGTGGGTCCTGGAGTCCTCGCCGAACAGACCGACCGAGGTGACCAGACCGGGCGTGTAGCCGGTGAACCAGGCCGACTTGTTGTTGTCGGACGTACCCGTCTTGCCGGCGACCTGCTGGCCGTTGCGCGCCGAGTTACCCGCCACCGAGTCGTGGGCCGTACCGTCGTCGACCACGCCGGTGAGCACGGAGGTGACCGTGTCGGCGGCCTCGCGGGGGATCACCTGGTCGCCGATCGGGTCCGGCAGGGTGAGGTCGGTGTCCTTGTGCTCGGCCGACTTGATGATCGCCGGGGTGACCTTCTTGCCGTGGTTGTCGAGGGTCGCGTAGATGCCGGCCATCTCCAGCGGGCTCGCGCCCATGGAGCCCAGGGTCTGTGCGGGGACCGCCTCCATGCCCTTGGTGTCCATGCCGAGCTTGCCGGCCACATCCATCACGTTCTTCATGCCCACGTCGACGCCCATCTGCGCGAAGACGGAGTTGACGGAGTCGTTCATCGCCGTCTGGACCGTGATGGGCCCGTAGTCCTGGTGGTCCTCGTTCGGCGGACCGAAGCCGACCTTGCTGCCGTGGTCCACGACCTGGCGGCCGCTGGTGCCGTCGTAGATCGTGTTCGCCGTGATGGGCTGGCCGTTCTGCGTCGTGGCGCCCTCGGCCAGGGCGGCGGCCAGGATCACCGGCTTGAAGGTGGAGGCGGGCTGGTAGTCGCGGCGGGTCGCGTTGTTGGTGAAGTGCTTGAAGTAGTCCGCGCCGCCGTACATGGCGAGGACCTTGCCGGTGTTCGGGTCGACGGACACGGCACCGGGCTGGACGTCGGCGTCGACGGAACGCTTCGTCGCATCCAGCTTGCTGGTCAGCTCCTGCGTGACGGACTGCTCCAGCTCGCGCTGTTTCTTCCGGTCGATGTTGAGCGTGATCGTCCAGCCGCCCTTGCGCACCAACGCCTCGGCGTCACCTAGGGAGTTGGCCCGGCCCTGGGCGACGAGCTGCTTCTCCAGCTGCGCGTTGGCCGCGTCCACCAGGTAGCCGGTCTGCCCCTTCATGCCGGGCGCCGCCTTGGGCGCCTTCGGCACCGGGAACTGCAGGCTCTGGCGCTTGCCCGCGTCCAGCCAGTGCTGCTTGACCATGTTGTCCAGGACGTAGTTCCAGCGGGCGACTGCCAGCTTCTTGCCGGTGTCGCTCGCGATGGCCCAGTCGTACTGGTTGGGCGCCTGGAGCAGCGCGGCGAGGTAGGCGCCCTCCTGGACCGAGAGGTCCTTGGCGTCCTTGTGGTAGTACGCCTGTGCCGCGGCCTGGATGCCGTAGGCGCCGCGGCCGTAGTAGCTGGTGTTGATGTATCCCGCGAGGATGTAGTCCTTGGACTTCTGGCGGTCCAGCTTCAGCGAGATGACCAGTTCCTTGAGCTTGCGCGAAACGGTCTGGTTCTGGTCCAGGTAGTAGTTCTTGACGTACTGCTGAGTGATCGTCGAACCGCCCTGTGTGCCGTGCCCCATGAGGGTGTTGAGCACACCGCGGGCGGTGCCCCTGAGGTCGACGCCGGAGTCGTGGTAGAAGGTCTTGTTCTCGGCCGCGACGAAGGTGCGCTGGACGTCCTTGGGGACTTCGGCGAGGTCGACGCTCTCCCGGTTGAGCTGGCCGGTGCGGGCGAGCATCGTGCCGTCGCTGTACTTGTAGATGTTGCTCTGCAGTTGGGCGGCGGCGTTCCCCTCGGGGATGTCCACGTACATGTACAGCCCGATGAAGGCCGCGATCACCAGCAGGCACAGCCCGAAGAAGGTGCCGAGCACCTTCTTCCACGTGAACAGCCGGCGTATTCGGCCCTTGGGAGGCCGGCCGCCGGCCGGTGCACTGGCCGAGGGGGTGGAGCGGCGGCGCTTGGGCGCCGCGCGGCGGCCACCGCGCTGTCGCGCTCGTCTCTCTTCCGCTCGTCCCATGGGTCCTTCGCTCCGCTTCCGTCTCAGTGGTCAGCTCCGAAAGCTAACACCCGTCTATATGACAAAGGGCGTCCGATCCGCTCTTTTACGGACGTGAGAATCAGCACCTGCCCCAAGGGAACCGACGGCTGAGGAGGTCACAGGGTTGCTTCCGGGCAGCGACAGGCGTAAAAGTGATATCACTTAGCTAGATCGGCGTAAGCAAGACCGGAACGGGGATCACCATGACCGCCAACGACACCGCACTCGACGTACCCGAGATGCCCGCGCCACACGTGCGGGAGTTCACCGCGCACAGCATCGGCGGCGGGCTCGCCCTGCTGCTCGGCCTGCTCGGGCTCGGCGCCACCGCCGGACTGCTCGCCACCGCCTCGGCCGTCACCGCGGCCGGCGCCAAGGCCGGGCTCATCGTCGCCGGGATCGTCGTCTTCCTCGCGGCGATCATCTCGCTGCGCGGACTGAACACCGTCGCACCCGGCGAGGCCCGGGTGGTCCAGCTCTTCGGGCGCTACCGGGGCACCATCCGGCAGGACGGCCTGCGCTGGGTGAACCCCTTCACCTCCCGGACCCGCATCTCCACCCGGGTGCGCAACCACGAGACCGCCGTGCTGAAGGTCAACGACGCCTACGGCAACCCGATCGAGCTGGCCGCCGTCGTGGTCTGGAAGGTCCAGGACACCGCCCAGGCCACCTTCGAGGTGGACGACTTCGCCGAGTTCGTGGCCACGCAGACCGAGACGGCCGTACGGCACATCGCGATCGAGTACCCCTACGACGCCCACGAGGAGGACGGCCTGTCGCTGCGCGGCAACGCCGAGGAGATCACCGAGAAGCTGGCCGTCGAACTCCAGGCGCGTGTGGAGGCGGCCGGAGTGCAGGTCGTCGAGTCGCGCTTCACGCATCTCGCGTACGCTCCCGAGATCGCCTCGGCGATGCTCCAGCGGCAGCAGGCCGGTGCGGTCGTGGCCGCACGGCGGCAGATCGTGGACGGCGCGGTCGGCATGGTCGAGGCGGCGCTCGGCCGGATCGCGGAGGCGGACATCGTGGAACTGGACGAGGAGCGCAAGGCGGCGATGGTGTCCAACCTGATGGTGGTGCTGTGCGGCGACCGGGCCCCGCAGCCGGTCCTCAACACCGGGACGCTCTACCAGTGACGGAGCCTTCTCAGACTCCGAGGCGACGGCCGCAGCAGCGCAAGCAGGTGCTGCTGCGGCTGGACCCGTCGGTGTACGAGGCACTTGCCCGATGGGCCGGGGACGAGCTGCGGTCGGCCAACGCGCAGATCGAGTTCCTGCTGCGCAAGGCGCTGGCGGATGCGGGACGGCTGCCGAAGGAGACGGGACCGCTGCCGCGTCGGGGCCGGCCCCCTGTTTCGGAACCGTGACAATCGGCTCCCACCTGCACCCCTGTACACCCCGCCATGATCTCCCCACTCCGTGTATACATGCGGCGTATACACCGTGTGTAGAGTGCTGGCATGTCCATAGGTCACACCCTTCTGGGACTCCTGGAGTCCGGCCCGCGCCACGGCTACGACCTCAAGCGGGCCTTCGACGAGAAGTTCGGTCACGACCGGCCGCTGCACTACGGCCAGGTCTACTCCACGATGTCCCGGCTGCTGAAGCACGGGCTCGTGGAAGTCGACGGGATCGAGGCGGGCGGCGGCCCGGAGCGGAAGCGGTACGCCATCACCGACGCCGGCATCACCGACGTGGTGAACTGGCTCGCCACCCCGGAGAAGCCCGAGGAGTACCTGCAGTCGACCCTGTACACCAAGGTCGTCCTCGCCCTCCTCACCCACCGCGACGCCTCCGTCATCCTCGACACCCAGCGCGCCGAGCACCTGCGCAGCATGCGGATCCTGACCGACCGCAAGCGCAAGGGCGACCTCGCGGACCAGCTGATCTGCGACCACGCCCTGTTCCACCTGGAGGCCGACCTGCGCTGGCTGGAACTGACCGCCGCGCGCCTCGACAAGCTCCGCGCGGAGGTGACCGCATGACCAGCGTTCCCCCTCCGCCCGGCTCGCTGCTCACCGCGGAGAACCTGCGCAAGACCTATGGCCCCACGGTCGCGCTCGACGGCGCCGGGTTCTCCATCCACCCCGGTGAGGTCGTCGCCGTGATGGGCCCCTCCGGCTCCGGCAAGTCGACCCTGCTGCACTGCCTCGCCGGGATCGTGCCACCCGACTCCGGCTCCATCGTCTACAACGGCCGCGAACTGGCCGGCATGAGCGACGCCGAGCGCAGCGCCCTCAGGCGCTCCGAGTTCGGGTTCGTCTTCCAGTTCGGCCAGTTGGTGCCCGAGCTGACCTGTGTGGAGAACGTGGCCCTGCCGCTCAGGCTGAACGGCACCTCCCGCAAGCAGGCCGAGAAGGCCGCGCTGAGCTGGATGGAGCGCCTGGAGGTGGACGACTTGAAGGCCAAACGGCCCGGGGAGGTCTCCGGCGGCCAGGGACAGCGCGTCGCGGTGGCGCGGGCGCTGGTCACCGGGCCACGGGTGATCTTCGCCGACGAGCCGACCGGCGCCCTCGACTCCCTCAACGGCGAGCGCGTGATGGAGTTGCTGACCGACGCTGCCCGCTCCACCAACGCGGCCGTCGTCCTGGTCACGCACGAGCCCCGGGTGGCCGCCTACTCCGACCGGGAGATCGTCGTACGCGACGGCAAGTCCCGGGACATGGAGCGGGCCATATGAGTACCCGCCCGTCACCCACCACCACCCTGCCTGAGGCGCTTCGCGCCGCCCCTTTCAATCCCAAGTGGTCCAAAGACCTGGGCATGGGGGTCCGTTTCGCCTTCACCGGCGGGCGCGAGGGCTGGGTGCGGTTGCTGCTGACGGCGGTCGGCGTCGGCCTCGGCGTGGCGCTGCTGCTGCTGACGACCGCGATCCCGACCGCCCTCGCCGTACGGGACCAGCGCAACCAGGACCGCCTGGACTACACCTACGGCCCGCACCGGCCGAAGGCCGCCAACACCCTGGTGATCTCCGACGCCGACAGCACCTTCCGCGGCAGCGACGTGCGCGGCCGGCTGGTGGAGCCCGAGGGGCCGCGGGCACCGCTCGCACCGGGCCTTACGAAGTACCCGGCGCCGGGCGAGATGGTCGTCTCCCCCGCACTGAAGCGGCTCCTCGGCTCGGCGGACGGGAAGCTGCTGCGCGAGCGGCTGCCGTACCGGATCGTCGGGACGATCGCCGAGCCGGGACTCGTCGGCTCGCAGGAACTCGCCTACTACGCCGGGGCGAAGGACCTCGCCCCGCGCATCAACGGCTGGCGGACGGCCCGGATCACCCACTTCGGACCCACGCAGTCGTCCCAGCGGGACGGGCTCGACCCGGTGCTGATCCTGCTGGTGCTGGTCGTCTTCGTGGTGCTGCTGATGCCGGTCGCCGTGTTCATCGCCACGGCCGTGCGGTTCGGCGGCGAGCGGCGCGACCGCAGGCTGGCGGCGCTGCGGCTGGTGGGCTCCGACAGCCGGATGACCCGGCGGATCGCGGCCGGCGAGGCACTCGCCGGATCGCTGGTCGGACTGGCCTTCGGCACCGTCTTCTTCCTGCTCGGTCGGCAGTTCGCGGGCTCGGTCGAGGTCGTGGGCATCAGCGTGTTCCCCAGCTACCTCGACCCCTCACCCGCGCTGGCCGCGCTGGCCGCGGTCGCCGTTCCGGCGGCGGCGGTGCTGGTGACGCTGTTCGCGCTGCGCGGGGTGGTCATCGAGCCGCTCGGCGTGGTCCGTACGGCCCGGCCGGCGCGCCGCCGGCTGTGGTGGCGGCTGCTGCTGCCCGTGGGCGGCCTCGCGTGCCTCGCACCGATGATCGGACAGGGCCGCAACAACGGCAGCTTCAACGAGTACCTGGTGATCGGCGGCGTCCTGCTGCTGCTCGTCGGTGTGACCGCGCTGCTGCCGTGGGTCGTCGAGGCGGTCGTGGCCCGGCTCGGCCACGGTGGGCCGTCCTGGCAACTGGCCGTACGGCGGCTTCAGTTGAGCAGCGGTTCGGCGGCCCGCATGGTCAACGGCATCGCGGTCGCGGTGGCCGGGGCGATCGCGCTGCAGATGCTGTTCGCGGGCGTCCAGGGCGACTACACCAAGTCCACCGCGAAGGACACCGGCCGGGTGCAGATGCAGGTCAACCTCTCGCGGGGCCTGCCCTTCGGGTCGGCCGCGCAGACGTTCGCCGCGACGCAGGGGGTCCGCGAGGCCACCGCGCTCGGCAGCACCGAACTGGGCGACGGGCGCTGGAGCCCCGACAAGGGGCCGGAGCACACCGTCGGCCTCACCGTCGGCACCTGCGCCGCCCTGCGCACGCTGGCCGACCTGCCGTCCTGCCGCGACGGGGACGTCTTCGCGGCGAAGGGCGGGGAACGGGACACCGACGTGGACACGCTCGCCCGGCCGGGCCGCAGCCTCCACGTCGACACGAGCGACGCCAGCGGCGGCGGACCGGACGTCGTGTGGGCCGTACCGCGCGGGCTGAAGCAGGCCCGCGTGATCACCGGGCCGGACGGGCTCAAGGAGAGCGGGGTGCTGATGACCCCGGCCGCGGTGTCCGGCCGCATGAGCAGCGCGTTGACCGGAGCGGTGTACCTCAGGCTCGACGAGTCGGTGCCGGACGTGCACGAGTACGTCCGCAACACCGCGGCGCGCATCGACCCGCTCGCGGACGCGATGGTGTGGTCGTCCACCGAGCTGTCGCACAAGTTCACCTCCATCCGCACCGGAACGTCCGTCGGCGCCATCTGCGTGCTGGCGCTGATCGGCGCGAGCCTGCTGGTCTCCCAGCTGGAGCAGCTGCGCGAGCGCAGGAAGCTGCTGTCCTCGCTGGTCGCCTTCGGCACCCGGCGGCGCACCCTGAGCATGTCGGTGCTGTGGCAGACGGCGATCCCGATCGCCCTGGGCCTGCTGCTCGCCGCGGCCGTGGGGCTGACGCTGGGCACGGTGCTGCTGAAGATGGTGGGCGCGACGGTGGGCGTGGACTGGCCGAGCCTGCTGTCGATGACGGGGGCGGGTGCGGCGGTGGTCCTCACGGTCACGCTGCTCAGCCTGCCGCCGCTGGTGCGGATGATGCGCCCCGAGGGGCTGCGGACGGAGTAGTTCAGTCCAGCACCCGCACCGGCAACGCCCCCAGCGCCCCGCGCAGCGCCGCGGCCAGCTCCTCGTACTCCGCGGATCGTGCCGCCCCTGCCCGCATCGCGAAGGCGACCCGGCGGCTCGGGGCCGGCTCCGCGAAGGAGCCGGTGAGGAGCTGGCTGCTGCGGGTGGTCTCCAGCTTCAGGGCCGTACGCGGCAGCAGGGTGCAGCCGAGGCCGCCGGCGACCAGCTGGACCAGGGTGGACAACCCGGCGGCCGTGGTCGTCACCGGGGCGTCCGCGCGGCCCGCCTCCCGGCAGATGTCCAGGGCCTGGTCGCGCAGGCAGTGCCCCTCGTCCAGGAGCAGCAGGTTCAGCTCCTTCAGCGCCTCGCGCGGGATGCCCTCGCGGCCGCCGAGCCAGTGGTCGAGCGGCGTGACGAGCACGAAGTCCTCGTCGAACAGCGGTAGTTCGACGACTCCGGGCACACCGAGCGGCACCGCCAGCAACAGCAGGTCGAGACGGCCGGAGCCCAGGCCGTCGATCAGGCTGGCGGTCTGCTCCTCGTGCACCTGGAGGTCGAGGTGCGGATAGCGCTCGTGGACCAGCCGCAGCACGGTCGGCAGGAGGTACGGCGCCACGGTCGGGATCACGCCGAGGCGCAGGGCGCCCGTGAACGGCGCCCGGACCGCCTCGGCCTCCTCCAGCAGCGCCCCGACGGCGTCCAGCACCGCCTTCGCCCGTACGGCGAGGCGCTCACCGGCGGGCGAGAGCAGCACCTTGCGCGTCGTACGCTCGAGGAGGGTCACCCCGAGGGTCTCCTCCAGCGCCGAGACCGCGCCGGACAGGGCGGGCTGGCTCATCCCGATGGCGGCCGCCGCGTCCCGGAAGTGCAGATGCTCGGCCACGGCGGCGAAGGCACGCAGCTGTGCGAGGCTCGGCTGCCTCCGCTTGCCGTTACTCACGGTCACTGATAACTCCCTCCGATCAACATGACCGAGTGTAGCTATTTCACTAATCAATGCACCCTGTGCCAACATCGACAAAGTCCAACCCATGGGAAACGCCCTCAAAAGGGGTGTTCCTCGCTGCAAGGAGAGCGTGTGCTCACTGTCGGTGACAAGTTCCCCGAGTTCGAACTGACCGCCTGCGTCTCGCTGGAGAAGGGCAAGGAGTTCGAGCAGATCCACCACAAGTCCTACGAGGGCAAGTGGCTGGTCGTCTTCGCGTGGCCGAAGGACTTCACCTTCGTCTGCCCGACCGAGATCGCCGCGTTCGGGAAGCTGAACGACGAGTTCGCCGACCGCGACGCCCAGATCCTCGGCTTCTCCGGTGACTCCGAGTTCGTCCACCACGCCTGGCGCAAGGACCACCCGGACCTGACCGACCTGCCGTTCCCGATGATGGCCGACTCCAAGCACGAGCTGATGCGCGACCTGGGCATCGAGGGCGAGGACGGCTTCGCGCAGCGCGCCGTCTTCATCGTCGACCCGAACCGCGAGATCCAGTTCACCATGGTCACCGCCGGCTCCGTGGGCCGTAACCCCAAGGAGGTCCTGCGGGTCCTGGACGCCCTGCAGACCGACGAGCTGTGCCCGTGCAACTGGACCAAGGGCGAGGACACCCTGGACCCGGTCGCGCTGCTGGCCGGTGAGTGACCCATGTCGCTCGACTCGCTGAAGTCCCGCGTCCCGGACTACGCCAAGGACCTGAAGCTCAACCTGGGCTCGGTCATCGGCAACTCCGACCTGCCCGCGCAAGCGCTGTGGGGCACGGTGCTGGCGACCGCCATCGCCTCCCGTTCCCCGATCGTGCTGCGTGAGCTGGAGCCGGAGGCGAAGGCGAACCTCTCGCCGGAGGCGTACACGGCCGCCAAGTCGGCCGCTGCCATCATGGCGATGAACAACGTCTTCTACCGGACGCGCCACCTGCTGTCGGACCACGAGTACGGCACCCTGCGCGCGGGCCTGCGGATGAACGTCATCGGCAACCCGGGCGTGGAGAAGGCCGACTTCGAGCTGTGGTCGTTCGCGGTCTCCGCGATCAACGGCTGCGGCATGTGCCTGGACTCGCACGAGCAGGTGCTGCGCAAGGCGGGCGTGGAGCGCGAGGTCGTCCAGGAGGCGTTCAAGATCGCCTCCGTGGTGCAGGCCGTGGGCGTCACCCTCGACGCGGAAGCGGTTCTCTCCGAGTAGTCCGGCCGTCGCTCAGGGAACCCCGCTCACCCTTGGTGCGCGGGGTTCTCGGCGTTCTCATCCGCACCGGGGGCCGCGCCCTGGCCCTCCTGCGCATACTGCCGCAGATACCCCACCACCGTGTTCGTCACCGCCACCAGCGGTACGGCCACCACCGCGCCGCCGATGCCGCCCACCATGCCGCCGGCCGCGACCGTGAGGACGACGGCCAGCGGGTGGACGCGGACAGCGCGGCCCAGGATGAACGGTTGCAGGACGTGGCCCTCGATCTGCTGGACCGCGAGGACGACGATCAGGGTCATGACGGCCGTGAAGACGCCCTGGGTCACCAGCGCCACGATCACCGCGAGCGCGCCGGAGGCGACCGCGCCGACCAGCGGGATGAACGAGAACAGGAAGATGAACACGGCCAGCGGGACGGCCATCGGCACGTTGAGGAAGTAGATGCCGATGCCGATGAAGGTCGCGTCGATCAGGGCGACCAGGACCGTGCCGCGGACGTACGCCGTCAGGGTGCGCCAGGCGCGCGGGCCGGCGCCGGCGATGGCCGGGCGGGCCGCGGCGGGCACCAGCTTCAGGAACCACTGCCAGATGCGCTTGCCGTCGTAGAGCAGGAACAGCGTCGAGAAGAACACCAGCAGGATGCTGGTGAGGAAGTCGACGATGACCTGGACGCCCTCCAGTCCGGCGGACGTTATCTGGTCGGTGTTGGCCCCGATCGCCTCGCGCAGGTTCTTGGCGATCTGGTTGATCTGCTTGTCGGTGACGTGGAAGGGGCTCTTCAGCAACCAGTTGCGCAGGTCGTCGATGCCGTGCTGGATCTGGTTGGAGAGCGTGTCGATGTTCTCCATGACCTGCCAGGTCACGAACCAGCCCATCAGCCCGATGACGACGAACCCGCTGATCGCGGTGAGCGCGGTGGCCGGACCGCGCGGCACCCCGCGGCGGGTGAGCCGGGCGACCGTCGGCTGCAGCAGCGCGGTGACGAGCAGGGCGATGACGAAGGCGAAGACCACCAGCTGGACCGCGCTGATGACCTTCATCAGGACCCAGACCGTGCCGGCGAGGACCAGCAGCCGCCAGCCGGCCTCGGCCGCGACCCGCACCCCCCAGGGCACGGCCGCGGCGGGGTCGGGGCGGTGAGCGGCCGGCGGTGCGGGCCGACGGGCGTGCGGTACGGCGGGGGCGGCCGGCTGCGGCGGGGTCTGCACAGGGGCCGAGGGCGGGGTGTCCGAGAGCACTGGAGTCTCCGCGGGCGCCGGGGTCCGAGAGGGCTCCGGGATGTGCTCGCGCTCCACCTCCGCACGCCGCTCGTCCAGGCGCTCGCTGATCTCGGTGAGACCGGCACCGAGCTTGCCGAGCCACCCTGGCACTCGCGACATGATGCGTCCTCTTCCCCCGCGTCCCCGCGTGCTCGCCACCTCTCCTCCCCCTGGAGGCCCGGGTACGACCGTACAGGGCGAAAGCCCCTCACCTATGGACGGGGAGGGGCTGCGCGAGGTTGAGCGGGACCGGCCGGGTCTAGTACCAGTGGTTGGCGGCCCAGAACGACCAGGCCTGGCAGGGGCTGCCGTACCGGCTGTTCATGTAGTTGAGGCCCCACTTGATCTGGGTCGCCGGGTTGGTCTGCCAGTCGGCGCCTGCCGAGGCGTACTTGCCGGCGGGCAGGGCCTGGAAGAGGCCGTAGGCGCCGGAGGAGGCGTTGACCGCCTGGTAGTTCCAGCTGGACTCGTTGTTCACGATGTTGCTGAAGCACTGGAACTGGTCGCCGGCCACCATCTGACGCGCCATCGCCTGGATCTGCGCGATGGTGTAGCTGCTCTGGACGGGGAAGCTGGAGGAGTCGCGGGTGCTGTCGCGGCTGGCCGCCGTCTTGGCCTCGGCGCGCGCCTGGGCGTCCTTGGCCGCCTGCTCGGCCGCCTGCTTCTTGGCGATCGCGGTCTCCGCGGCCGCCTTGCGGGCCGCCTCCTCGGCGTCCTTCTTGGCGTTCGCGTCCGCGGCGATGGCCTGGGCGTCGGCCTGCTGCGTCAGGGACGCGGACTGGACCTGGGCCTGCTGACCCGCGGGTATGTCCGCGAGGAGCGTGGTGTCGGCTGCCGTCGCCTCGGCGTCGTTGTTGTTCTGCGCGACGCTGCCCGAGGCAACTCCGACGACGCTTCCGACGGCGGTGACCGCGGTGGCCGAGGCCACTGCGAATCCCCGGACCGAAATCCGGCTCACACGGTTTCCTTCCAGCATCGCCCGCTTCGGTGACCCTGGCGGACGCAATCGTGCCCCTGGCACTGGCCTCCCAACTGCGGGGTCACGGGAGGCACGGGCCCGGTGGGCAACTCCCCCTTCGGGGAGCGCCGCGTAGTGCTCGGGCGGCATACGACGAACTCTATGGAGTTGGTGGTGCTGCTGTGGTGCTGTACCGCTGGGGGAACAGGTGTGTCGTATGCGGGGCCTGACAGGACTGAGACTCTGCCGTAAGCGGACGCCGGGTGGCAATTCTGTGTTGCGTGTGAAAGCTCACATCCCGTTTGGCCCTGGGGATTTCCGGAAAGCTCCACACGCCGAGGCGCCGCCCGGCTAGGCTCTTGGCCTTTGCCGGACGGCGCCAACTGCCGTACGGGTGGGGTCAGATGTGACCGTCTTCCAGCATTTCGGTCACAAGCGCCGCAATCTGGGACCTCTCGGACCGGGTCAGCGTGACATGGGCGAACAGCGGATGCCCCTTGAGCTTCTCAACGACGGCGACCACTCCGTCGTAGCGACCCACGCGCAGATTGTCCCTTTGTGCCACATCGTGGGTCAGAACAACCCTTGAATTCGCGCCGATTCGGGACAGAACGGTGAGAAGCACATTCCGCTCGAGCGACTGCGCCTCGTCCACGATCACGAACGCGTCGTGCAGCGAGCGGCCCCGGATGTGGGTGAGCGGGAGGACCTCCAGCATGCCGCGCGCGGTGACCTCCTCGATGACCTCGCGGCTGGTGACCGCCGACAGCGTGTCGAAGACGGCCTGCGCCCACGGGCTCATCTTCTCCGCCTCGGTGCCCGGCAGATAGCCCAACTCCTGCCCGCCTACCGCGTACAGCGGCCGGAACACCATCACCTTCTGGTGCTGGCGGCGCTCCAGGACCGCCTCCAGGCCCGCGCACAGCGCCAGCGCCGACTTGCCGGTGCCGGCCCGGCCGCCCATCGAGACGATCCCGACGTCCGGGTCGAGCAGCAGGTCGAGCGCGATCCGCTGCTCGGCACTGCGGCCCTTGATGCCGAACGCCTCCCGGTCGCCGCGCACCAGGCGGACGTTGCCCTCGGCGGTGACCCGGCCGAGCGCCTTGCCGCGCTCGGAGTGGATCGTCAGCCCGGTGTGCACCGGCAGCTCGGTGGCCTCGGGGACGTAGAGATGCCCTTCCTCGAAGAGGATGTCCACCTGCTCGCCGGAGAGCGTCAGTTCGGACATTCCGGTCCAGCCGGAGTTCTCCGTGATGGCGAGTTCGGCGCGGTACTCCTCGGCGAGCAGGCCGACCGAGGACGCCTTGATCCGCAGGGGCAGGTCCTTCGACACGACGGTGACGTCGTACCCCTCGGCCTGCAGATTGCGGGCCACCGCGAGGATGCGGGAGTCGTTGTCCCCCAGGCGGTAGCCGGTGGGCAGCACGCTGGGGTCCGAGTGGTTGAGCTCGACACGGACGGTCCCGCCCAGCTCCCCGATCGGGATGGGGGCGTCGAGGCGACCGTTCTTCACCCGGTAGTCGTCCAGCAGGCGCAGGGCCTGGCGGGCGAAGTAGCCGAGCTCCGGATGGTGCCGCTTGGCCTCCAGTTCCGTGACCACCACGATGGGGAGCACGACCTCGTGCTCGTCGAAGCGGGTCAGGGCGTTCGGGTCGGCCAGCAGGACGCTGGTGTCGAGAACATAGGTGCGCCGGTCTGGCTTGTGGCGCTTTGCACTGGTCACCACGGAAGGACGTACCCCCTCGGATGAGGTCGGGGAGCGACGAGATCGAGCTGGACCGGTCGACGGCCGCGATGCGTGCGCGCGGGCCGAGAACCGGCCCTCCGCGTCTGCTTCCGTGCAGTGAGGGCACGGTCGGGCTGGTGCAACGGGCCTCCCGGGCGGACGGCCCCGTGCCGCCCGCTGAGATCCGACACCCGTGGTTCGGGTGTCGACCTGACTGGCTTATGCCCTCGAACATGCACCGCCATGCAAAAGTGGCCACCGGCGTGCCGGTGAACTCCTCGTTACGTCCGCCCGAATTCCGGGTATGCCGAACGCCCCGTCGGCGCGGTGGCCGGCGGGGCGTCGGTGTGGCGGTGATGCTCAGCCGCCGTAACGGCGGTGACGTGCGGCGTAGTCGCGCAGGGCGCGCAGGAAGTCGACCTTGCGGAAGGCGGGCCAGAAGACCTCGCAGAAGTAGTACTCGGAGTGCGCGGTCTGCCACAGCATGAATCCGGACAGCCGCTGCTCGCCGCTGGTGCGGATGACGAGGTCCGGGTCGGGCTGGTCGCCGGTGTACAGATGACGGCCGATCATGTCGATGTCGACGGACTCGGCGAGGTCCTCCATCGTCACGCCCTTGTCGTGGGCGTCGAGCAGCATGGAGCGTACGGCGTCGGCGATCTCCTGCCGCCCGCCGTACCCGATCGCGACATTGACCACTATGCCGTCGATGTGGGCGGTGGCCTCCTCGGCCTCCTTCAGGGTGCGCTGCATGCCGCCGGGCAGCAGGTCCATCGTGCCGACGTGGTGCACGCGCCAGCGGCCGTCGGCGGCGAGCGTGCGGACGACGTCCTCGATGATGCCGAGCAGCGGGACGAGCTCGTCCTGGGGCCGGTCGAAGTTGTCCGTGGACAGCAGCCACAGGGTGACGACCTCGACGTCGGTCTCGGAGCACCAGCCGAGGAACTCCTCGATCTTGTCCGCACCGGCCCGGTGGCCGTGGACGGTGGTGGAGCCGGACGCCTTCGCCCAGCGGCGGTTGCCGTCCATGATGACGCCGATGTGCTTGGGCACCTGAGCGTGGTCCAGGTGGCCCTCCACCCGGCGTGCGTAGAGCCTGACGAGCAGGCTGCGCAGGTTGTCGCGCAGGTTCACGTGGCCCTCCGGGGGTGGCGGGGATCGGGGGTGCGGGAGGTTGTTGAGCCTACCCCCCGCCGGGGGCCGGGTCCCGGCCCGGGGTTTGGGGATCGGGGTTCGGGGGCTCGGGGATCCGTCGTCGCGTCCGGGTCCGTTGCGGCCGGCCGCTCCCCCTGTCGGCCACGGCCCCGCGCCCCTGTAGAGGGGGACGCTCGCCGTGCGCCGAGAGGTTCCCGGAGCCCCTTGCGGCGATCCGCCGGCGGCGGCATGAAAAACGGGCCGGTCCGTGGGGGGGAGACGGACCGGCCCGAGGGGGGGTTTCCACCATAACCCTTCGTAAGGGATGGTGGGTGCATTGGCGGGACACAACTACTCTCCGGAATCGCCCGGCGACGCCCCGATGGCTGCGGAATGCCGGATTCAGGGGTGCCGCATGGCCGGTTCACAGCGGATTCCCAGGGAAAACCGATCAGATACGAAACAGTTCGTAGAGATCCGACCCGCTTACGCCATCTTGGTGACATTTCGGCGAGTTGCCCCGGGGTCCCCCCGACGGGCTACCCGGTCAGCGAACGGTGACTTGACGGCTCCGCTACGGCGGCCCGGAGGATCGCCGGGTTTCAGGGCACCGCGCAGCCCCCTCCACTGCGCGGTGCCACCCGCGCGGGTTTGCCTGCGCGAATTAACTTGGTCTGAACTTATGTGAAGGATGAGGCTGATGTGAACCGCACCGGATAACGATGTGGAAACCGTCGGCGAACTGCGGGTGAATCAGCCGGGCTTGCGGACGTCGAAGAGGTGCCGGGTGCTGTGGGCCACGAACGGCCCCTCCGTCCCGATGCGCTCGTGCAGCGCGCGGAGTCGCGGCTCGTAGGCCTCGACCGTGAAGCCCGGGACCATCCACACCACCTTGCGCAGGAAGTGGACGACGGCGGCGATGTCGTGGAACTCCATCCGCAGCCGCTCCGCCCGCAGGCCCCTCACCTCAAGGCCCGCCGCCTCGGCGTCGGCCCGCTCACGCTCGGGGTCCCGGCCCGAGCGCACCTCCTCGGGCAGCGGCCCGAGGAAGTACTCCACCAGCTCGAAGACGCTGGCCGGCCCCACATGCTGGGCGAAGTACGTGCCTCGCGGGCGCAGCACCCGGGCGATCTCGTCCCAGTACGGCCGCACCGGATGCCGGCTGAGCACCAGGTCGAACGTCTCGTCGGCGAACGGCAGCGGCGCGTCGTCCGGAGCGGCGACGACCACCACTCCGCGCGGCCGCAGCAGCGCGGTGGCCCTGGCCACATTCGGCGGCCACCCCTCCGTGGCGGCGGCCAGCACCGGCCGGGCGGGCGCGGCCCTGCCCAGCGCGAAGTCCAGCACCTCACCACCGCCGGTCTGGACGTCCAGCACGGCCTCGGCCCGGGCCAGCCGCTCCCCTGCCGACACGGCGTACCCCCACGAGGGCCGCTCCTCACTGGCCCGCCCCGCGAACCACGAGAAGTCCCATCCCTCGGTGGGCACGGCGGCGCCCTCGGCCACGAGGTCCTCGAAGGAGCGGTTCGCTGACATGCCGTCCATGATCCCAGGGCGCTGCCGGTGCGGCCTGCTATTTTCCGCCCGCATGACGACATACTCCGCCGGAGAGAAGCAGACCCTGCACGCGAGCCTGAACCGGCACCGGGACGCCGTGCTGTGGAAGCTCGACGGCTTGGACGACGAGCAGCTGCGCCGGCCGATGACACCGTCCGGCACCAACCTGCTGGGCCTGGTGAAACATCTGGCCGCCGTCGAGTACGGCTGGTTCGTGGAGACGTTCGGCGGCGAGGCCGAGCCCCTGTGGTTCGATCCGCACGACGACATGCGGGTCACCCCCGAGGAGACCACCGAGCGCATCGTCGCCTTCTACGGCCGTGCCCGCGCCGCGGCCGACGCCGTGATCACCGCGCTGCCGCTGGACGCCCAGGGCAGCCCGGCCTGGCGGGACATCACCGTGACCCTGCGCTGGACCCTGGTCCACATGGTGGAGGAGACGGCACGGCACGCCGGCCACATGGACATCCTGCGGGAACTGATCGACGGGGCCACCGGGGACCATCCGCCGGTCACGGGCAGGAACTGAGCAGGGCGGGGCGGCCGGGGCGGCCGGGGCGCGTCATCCACGGGGGCCGGTCAGCGCCGGGGCGCCGAGGCCGTACGCCGCCTCGGCGGTCGGTGCGGCGAGCAGCCCCGTGTCCAGCAGCCGCCGGGACTCCCGCGCGCCCGCACCGTCCGCGCCCCGCTCCGGTCCGGTCCGTACCGCGCCTCCCACAGCCGCATGAGCAGCGCGCCGAACCGGGCGAGCGGCCTGAGCGGCCCCTCCAGCGGGCCCTCGCGGCACATGGACCTCTTCCTAGTGGGGAGGACGTGGGGTGACAACCGGTTCTGGCCGACGGAGAGTTGTCGGCACCGAGGGATCGCGGGAGGGGACGGACATGGGGAGACGCCGGCGGGACGGGGTCGGGAGACTGATCGTGCCGCGGGGTGAGGGACCGGAAGACCCGCTGGTCCTCCCCCTGGAGATCGCCGCCTCCTACCGGGCCCGGACGAGGGGTCTGCTGGGCCGGGACTCGATCGCCGGGGCGATGCTGCTGTCACCGGCGAGCGGTGTGCACACCTTCGGCATGCGCATCCCGATCGACGTCGCCTACCTGGACCGCCACCTGACCGTCCTCGCCGTCCACACCATGCCCCCGGGCCGCCTGGGCCTGCCCCGGCTGCGGGCCCGGCATGTGCTGGAGGCGGAGGCGGGGGCGATGGCGGGGTGGGGAGTCAAAGCAGGAGTTCGGGTCGCCGTCGAGACCGAGTAGAGACAGGGAGGTGACGAGGCCGACTACGGGTGGCGAGTGATCGGTCTGAGCCAGCGGTGACCGTGTGTCCCGCCTGTCACGCTGCGTGTTCTGCGAACACCACGGTGTTCTGCCCACCGGAAACAACATGCAGATCCACAGTGACGTCGAGCGCCGTGGCCAACCTCACCAGCAGGTCCGCCGTGACGGGAAGCATGCCTCCCAGCTCCACGGCCTCCACTTCATCGACGCTCATCCCGAGACGTTCACCCAGAGCAGACTGCGACAGCCCGAGGACAGCCCGGCGGTCGTACACCAGCTGCCCCAGCGCGTGGGCCAACCGGATCTGCTCACGCTCCGCGACCACTTCGGGCGGCTCGACGCCGCCCTCGGCAGTCTTCCGCTGCCGCGACAGCTTCCACCGGGTGTGGTTCACAGCTCCTCCCGGAACTCACGAGTGAACTCGTCGTGCGCGGGTCCATGCTCAGCCTCGCACAGCTCCTTGGCCAGTCTGGCGCGCTTGACCTCTCGCTCCTCCCTCATTCTGGTCTTCCGAAAGACCGTGAGCAGGACGATCCGCCGACCTGACGCCAGCCAATACGTCACCCGTATGGCCTGGCCACTCAGGATGAACCGCAGCTCACGCACGCCTTCCCCCAGATTACGAGAGTGCGGCTCGCCCAGCGTCGCAGCGTACTGGGCGAGCAGCTCGGCCTTCTCCTCCACCTGGCGGTAGTGCTGCGCCGACAGTCCCTCCAGCCAGGACCGCACTTCCGGCTCCAGCTCGATCACATACGACTCGGTCACACCGCGAACGTAGATGCTTCCCCGAAGCCAGCCCTCCGCTTCGCGGGTGCAGTCACCCACACGTGCGTCCCTCAACTGCATACGCGCAAGCCCCCACACGCGGCATCTCCAACATCGAAGCGGGCGTTCGAACCATCAGCCCGGATCGCCTGAGGACGCTCGCCTGCAACTACGACTGCCGTGACCAGGCGTACGTCGAGGCGCTGGTCAGCATGGCGGGTGACCGTAGACGTGGGTGGTGGGAGGCCTATCGGGGGCAACTCCCCGCCGGCCTCCTCGATATCGCAGAACTCGAGTGGCAGGCCAAGGGGGTGCGGGCCGGCCTGGCAATGCACGTACCCGGCCTCCTTCAGACCGACGCTTATGCCCGCACCCTGTTCGCGGCCGCGCTTCCTCCTCTCGCGCCGGCGGAGATCGAACTGCGTGTATCCCTCCGCATGCAGCGCCAGCAGGTGCTGTACCGAGAGGACCCGATCACGTATGTCGGCTATGTACACGAGGCCGCCCTGCGCGTCGAGTTCGGTGGTCGCAAGGTAATGCGCGCCCAGCTCGAGCACCTGTGTGACCTGTCCGAGCGTGAGAACATCGACGTGCGAGTGATCCCGTTCACGGCGGGGGCGTTCCCGGGCGCGGGGCAAGCGGTGATCTACGCCGAAGCATCGGTACCTCAGCTCGATACCGTGGAACTCGACTCAGCCCATGGTCCCGAGTTCTTGCACGGCCAGTCCCAACTGGACAAGTATCGCGCTCATTTGGACTGGATGGAAACAGCTTCCCTCCCGTCCGACGTCTCACGCGGCTTCATGCACAGCATCGCCAGCCACCTCTGAGGAGCCACGATGAGCGAAATCGACTGGGAAGATCCCTTCTGCGCTGAGGGTGCCAACTGCTTCCGCATAGGTACCGACTCGACAGGGAACGCCTACATCGCCGTAGCCGGCCAAGAGGAAAACCACCTCACCGACAGCCGTGAGGCCCTGCGCGCCCTAATCCTGGAGATCAAGGCGGGGAAGGCGGACCACCTGCTGTAGCCGCCTGCAGACGTCCCTGTTTGTCAGTGGTGCGTCCTAGCATCGCGGCATGAGAGCTTCAGGGACGTTCAAGGTCGAGGAGTTCACTCCGGCGGACGTGCGGCTGCCGGAGCCGGTGGTCGAGACGGCGGTGCCGGTCGGGGTGGCCACGATGCGGAAGCGGTACGAGGGTGAGGTCGCCGGGGTGTCGCAGACCCTGTTCACCGCGGCGTACGACCAGTCCAGTGGGACCGGCACGTACGTCGCCATGGAGTCCTTCGAGGGCACGCTGGGTGAGCTGAGCGGCACCTTCAACTTCGCCCATTCGGCGACGACCCTCGGGGAGGGCAGGGAGGCCGAGCACTTCGTGATCGTGCCGGGGAGCGGGACGGGGGCGCTGGCCGGGATCCGAGGGGCCGGCGGTCTGCGGATCGACGCGGACGGCACCCATCGGATCTGGTTCGAGTACGAGGTGGGCGAGGGCGAGTAGGCCGCCTTCGTCGTCGGCTCACCCCTGGGTGCGGGGGAAGGACACCTCGACTCGGCGGTTCTTCCTCCTTCCCTCCTCGGTGGAGTTGTCGGCGATCGGGAACTGCTCTCCGTAGCCGCGGACCTCGAAGGTGACGTTCGGGTCGTTCAGGTCCTGGTCGAGGACGGCCTGTACGGCGTTGGCGCGTTGCCGGGACAGGATGTCGCCGTGGGCGGAGGAGCCGAGGTTGTCCGTGAAGCCGAAGACGCGAACCTGGGTCGCGTTCTGCTTCTTGATCTCGTCGGCGATGGTCGCGATACGGCTCTTCGCCTCGTCGCTGAGTTTCGCGCTGTCCTTGCTGAAGAGCACTTCGGCTTGCAGCGCGAAGGTGACATCGGCGTTGGTGTCCTCGCGTCGCTCGTCCCCGCTCTGGTCCTCGACGACCGACTTGATGTCCAGCACCTTGGGCGCGGCGAGGGTGGCGCCTTCGGGGAGCTTGAGGTCGGGGTCGTGCGGGTCGATCTTCACCGGCGCGCCGGCGGACGGCTCGGTGACGGGGGGCTGACTCGGCCCGGTGTCGTCCGCGTGGGCCAGGGTTAGGTTGCCGGCGGCCAGCAGGATGGCGGTGGTGAGGGTGAGGGCGAGACGGGGGGTGGTCATTTGGGGCTCACCCGGAGATCTTGATGGTGGCGGAGGAGAGGGTAGGCAGTTGGAGGGTCACCTCGGTGGTGTCCGTGGGCGGTGAAGGAAACTGCATGAAGACCGGCAGAGACTGGCCGGACTTGAGCGTGCCGAGGCCCGTTGTGGTGAGCGGGCGCCCCTCTGTGTCGCGCAGTACGTAGTAGCGCTTCTTGCCCTTGGAGTCGACGAGGGTGGCTCCGCCCAGGGAGGGGCCGTTCTTGGTGATCTCGGTTTCATTGCCGCTGAGGGCGGACGGGATGAGCAGATCACCGGCCCCGTCGTTCTTCAGGGCGCCGTTGACGGTGACAAAGCCACCAGAATCACGCTGCACGGAAGTGATCTGGAGAAGCAGGCCATTCGAGCCCTTGAGTTCGGCCAGCGGTTGGTCCGATTGGCCCTCCTGGGCGCTCGGACCGGAGTTGCCGCCCTGGGAAGCGGACGCGGAACTGTGCGGCTTCTTGTCATTGCCGGCGCCCCCGCCGCAGCCGGCCACACCGACGGCAAGACCAGCCGCAACGGTCAATGCGACCATCCCCCTGCGGGCCTTCGCAGTGAACCGCATGCTCATCGCTCCGCTTCCTTCGTCATTGATCGTTCGCTCGTCAGTCGGCCAGGTGGACGTCGAAGAGGTCTTCGGGCTTGGGCAGCCCCGTTGGGTCGTCCGGCTTCAGATGCCAGACCTTGTCCTTGCAGGAGAGTTGGGGCAGCTCGTTCTTTCCATCGCCCTCACCGGGCAGCGGGGGCTTGCAGAGCGCTTCGATCACGGCAGTTGCATGGGCAGTCGAGTGCGTGTTCTCGGTGCCAGGCACAACCGAGTTGCCCACGGGCTTGTTCGCCTTGGCGTCGACCACATACCTCAGCGGCCCCTCGGGCGTGCAAGACGCCGTCGCGTCGTTCTGCGCGGCAAGCTGGACGGCTCGCCAGCAGAAGTCACCGCCTCCGGCTCCGGCGAAGATGGCCTGCCACTGGGCCGGGTCGTGTAGGTCGTCCACCCACTTGCCCGCAAGCTGGTCACGGGTCTTTTGAGCGGCCGCCAGAGCCGCCGCGTCCGCCGCCGTCTGAGTGCCGCTCCGGTTCACTGCAGCCTGGCCGACCGCGAGATAGGCCAACGCAAGAAAGAGCAGGCCTGCCACCACCGTGATGTAGATGGGGAAGGCCTGCCCTGTGTCTCGGCGTGGAGGAATCAGCCGCCGGTGACCTGGCTGATCTTGGTCCTGATCGCGTCGAAGATCGTCTGACCGATGCTCGTGCCGGTGATCGCCAACACGATCGCCACCACCACCGCGATGATGCCGAGGTACTCCACCGCGGTCTGCCCCCTGTCGCTGCGAGCAACACGGGCCTGCAGATACGCGACGGTGGTGTTGAACCAGTTGTTCATGGTGGTCCCCTCCGGACTCGCCTCCGATCCGGGCAACGTACGACCCGACACTCCGGTCGCCGAAGGGCCCCTGGGCCCAACTCCAGGCCCATTCCGCGCTCCTCCCCCACACCCCCACCTCAACCCACCCCCAACCACTTCGCCGCCGCCTGGGACCGCGTGGTGGTCTGGAGCTTGGCGAAGATGCGGTTGATGTGGTTCTTGACCGTCTTCTCGGAGATGAAGCAGGCGGCGGCGATCTGCTGGTTGGTCATGCCGGACGCGATGAGGTCCATGATCTCCGCCTCCCTCGTGCTCAGCCGGAAACTCGAACGGAATGACTGTGGCACGGTAGATTGCAATTGCGAAAGGACTTGGGGTTCACTTTTCCCTAAAAATTGCGGCACTTGAGGATCCGCATGTGCATCTGCATCTGCCCGCAGAGCTGTCAGCAGCGCCTTCGCCGCCCCCGGAGTCACATGCGGCCGCCCCTCCCGGACATCCCGAACCGCGCGCACCAGCTGCTCCGTCGTGAACTCGCCGTGGACCAGGTATCCCCCCGCCCCCAGCCGCAACGCCTCCCGAACGGTCTCCGTCTCGTGGCTGTAGGTGAGCATCATGACCGGCGCGAGGCGCACCAGGTGCGGCAATGCCGAGATTCCGTCGACCCCGGGCATGCGGACATCGAGGAGGATGACGTCCGGGCGGTGCCGTACGGCCGCCTCGTACGCCTCCTGACCGTTCGTCGCCTCGGCCACCACCGTGGTGTCCGGGCGCCCGGACAGCAGGGCCGTCAGGCCCGCACGGACCACGGGGTTGTCGTCGGCCACCAGCAGCCGCAGCGGCGGGGCGGCGGGAGGGGGTGACGGGAAGGGGTTCATGGGTGCGGTGCCTCCTCTCGGGCCGGCCAGGCTCGTAGGGGGAGTTCCACGCGTACCTCCGTGCCTCGTTCGCGGTCGCCCCGGCCGATGCGGATCCTGGCGCCCGCCTGCGCCGCCCGCTCCACCATGCCGAGCAGGCCGAAGTGGCCGGACGCGCGGAGCCGTTCGAGCGTGGTGTCCGGCGGCAGGCCGCGGCCGTCGTCGTGGATCGAGAGGCGGAGCATGTCGCCATGGACGGTCGCGCGGACGTCCACGTGAGTCGCGTCCGCGTGCCGGTGGGCGTTCTCCAGCGCCTCCGCCGTGATGGAGAGGAGGTGACGGGCCGGCACAGCGGGCAGATCAGGGGTGTCCGGCGGTGGGAACGAGCACGTGACCTGCAGCGACGTACGCGATGTGAAGTCCCTTGCGTACGACTGGAGTTCCGGCCAGAGAGGTATCTCCTGCCCTGCCTCCCGGCGCAGGTCCCGCAGCAGCTCCCGCGACTCCGCCGCCGCCCTGCGCGCCGAGCGGGACACCAGTTCCGCCTGTTGCCGGATGCGGTCGGGGTCGGGGGTGCCGGAGGACGCCGTGGCCGCCAGGCCGTCCGCCGCCAGCGCCACGCCGTACAGGGTCTTGGCCACGGAGTCGTGCATCTCGCGGGCCAGCCGGGCGCGTTCCGCGCTCACCGCCTCCGCCGCCGCGAGGCGCGCCTGGACCGCCGTCAGGGCGTGGGTCGCTGCGCCGAAGCGGAGCATCAGGTTGCGCAGGGTCGAACCCATCGCCCCCGCGATCACGCACAGGCCCGGCAACAGCAGCGACTCGGCCACGCCCGCCTGACGGTCCGCCTTCAGGGTGGCGTGGACCAGCAGCAGGATCAGGGACTGGAGGGAGGCGAAGAACGCCGCGCCGCGCCAGCTGTAGACCAGGCCCGCCAGGAGCGGGGTGCAGACGCTGACGTAGGCGAGGGTGGTGTCCGGGCCCGCCGAGACGAGAAGGAGCGAGCCGAAGAGGGTGTCGGCGGCCAGGAGGCTGGGGTGGCGCAGGAGGAGCGGGCCGAAGCGTTCCCAGTCGCGGAAGAGGACGTAGGACACCATGAAGGTGACGACGACGGCCGCGCCGACCAGGCGTGCGCCCAGGCCGGGGGCCGCGTGGAGCAGCGCGGCGGGGGCGGCCAGGGCGATCATGGCCAGGCGGAAGCCGAAGACCTGCCGGCACATCGCCTGCAGCGCGCTGATCTGGATCTTCTCGGAGGGTTCGGGGGCGGCTGCGGCACCGGTCCTCGCCTTTCGGCGGCGCAGGAAGCGGTCCGTGGTCCCCCTTCGGCGGCGCAGGAAGCGGTCTGTGGTCCCCCTCGACCGGTCCCGGAGCCGGCCGAGGACTTCTCTCACCCTGCCGCCGGAGAAGGTCCCTCCTCCGCGTCCCGTCAGCCCCGTCACCGTCACGCCCGCTCACTTCCCCGTGAGTGAGCCGAAGTCCACGCCGGAGCCGAGGATCAGGCCGGCGCCCAGCAGCAGCATCGTGGCCGGGACCATGAACGTGGTGATCATCAGCGTGGCCTTGGGCACCGCGCGGGCGGCCTTGCGGCGGGCGTTCTGCGCGTCCGTGCGGCGCATGTCCTTGGCCAGGGAGACCAGAGTGTCGACGATCGGTGCGCCCAGTTCCTCCCCCTGCTGCAGTGCCGTCACGAACATCGCGACCTGTTCGGAGTCGTTGCGCCGGCGTAGCTCCGCGAAGGCCTGGCGGCGGCTCATGCCCAGGTCCATCTGGCGCAGGGTGATGCGCAGTTCGTCCGCCCAGGGACCCTCGTAGCGGGAGGCCACGCGGTCCAGGGCCTGGCGGAAGCCCAGCCCCGCGCTGACCACCACCGCCAGCACGTCCAGGAAGTCCGGCAGCGTGCGCTCGATGACGTCCTTGCGGACCCGGATCGCCGACCAGATGCCGACCTCCGTCCAGAACGCGCCGAACAGCAGGAGCAGTACGGCCACGAACCACTGGCCGCGCAGCAGGAACACCAGGCAGCCGACCGCGCCCAGCGCGCCGTACACCGCCCGCCGGGCCGCGTAGCGGTCGATGGTCAGGCCGCCGGGGTTGCCGGCGAGGTCGATCCTGCGGCGGTACTTGGCCACCAGGCGCGGGCCCATCAGGCGCAGCACGGCGGGGGCGTAGCGCATGCCCATCCGGTCGATGACCGAGCCGACCGCGCCGGTGCGGGTGGCGCCGACCTCCAGGGCCACGGCCAGGTCACCGGGGAGTTTGGCGTCCGCGCGGTACATGCGGATGCCCGCGAAGGCACCCCAGACGCCGAGCCCCATCAGCAGGGCGAGCAGGAATCCGGTCATCGGGCCGCCCCCCTCACACGTCGATCCGGCTCAGGCGCCGGATGAGGACGAATCCGACCGTGTACATCGCGAAGGCGATGAGCACGCAGGCCTGGCCGACCGGTGAGCCGGTCATGCGGGCCAGCGCGCCGTCCTTGACGCCGTTCATCAGGAACAGGGCGCCGACGCCCAGGACCGGGACGGCGTACGACGTCATCGTCACCTGACTCAGCTGGGTGCGGATCTCGCGCCTCGTCTCCTTGCGTTCCTCCAGGGTCTCGGTCAGGTTCCGCAGGGCCGAGACCACCTGGCCGCCCGCGCGGTTCGACAGGATCAGGGTGGTGACCAGGACGACCAGTTCCCGGGACGGCAGCCGGTCCGCGAGCTCACCGAGCGCGTCGTCCAGGGAGTGGCCGATGGCCAACTGGTCGGAGACCTTGGCCAGTTCCTCGCCCGCCGGGGCCTCCAGCTCCTCCGCCGCCATGCCGATCGCGGTGCGCAGGGCGAGGCCGGCCTGGGTGGCGTTGGCCAGGATGCGGGCGAGTTCGGGAAGCTGGTTGATGAAGCGCTCGATGCGTTTCTGGCGCTGCCAGTTGAGGAACTGGACCGCCGCCCCGATGCCGAGGAGGCCGGCCAGCGGGCCGAAGAAGGGGGCCAGGGTGGCCTGGCCGACCAGCCAGAGCGCGGCGACCGTGGCGAGCATGTAGACGAAGAACTCGCCCGGGGTGACGTCCAGGCCGGTCGCCGCCAGGCGCAGTTCCAGCCGGCGGCCGAGGCGGGTACGGCGCAGTCGCCGGTCCAGGTCGCGGAAGCGGCGGGTGCGGCCGGTCGCCGGGACCGGGCCGGTGTGGGTGAGCCGGTCCACGAGGGCCGCGCGCTGGGCCCGGCCCGAGGCGTAGGCGTGCACACCGGCCACCGCCAGGACGCAGGTCAGCAGCGTCACCCCGGTGGTGAGCTGGACGAGGGTGTGGAGTTCCATGGGGGCCTACCTGGCTTCTCGGGTGGCGAGCTGGTCCACGGAGTGGGCGACTCCGAAGGCCTGCGGGACGGGCTGGCTCGCCATGTAGAGGCGGTCGGCGCTGCGGCGGGGCAGCGGGAAGTACTGGAAGCTGCCGTACACGCGGCCGTCGGGGGTCATGGGCCGGGCGTCGAACCGGGCCACGGTCGTGAGCCGGTACGGCTCCCCGCCGTGGCTGTCGAGGAGGGCGATCTCGGTGATCCGGCGGGCGCCGTCGGCGAACCGGGTGAGCTGGACGATGACGTCGACCGCGCTGTTGATCTGGTCGTGCAGGGCGACGAAGGGCACCTCGACGTCGGACATGGAGGCGAGGGTCTGCAGCCGGGTCAGGGCGTCCTCGGCGCTGTTGGCGTGCACGGTCGCCAGCGATCCGTCGTGGCCCGTCGACATCGCCTGGAGCATGTCCAGGGACTCGCCGCCGCGGACCTCACCGACCACGATCCGGTCCGGGCGCATGCGCAGGGAGTTGCGGACCAGGTCGCGGATGGTGACCTGGCCCTGGCCCTCGACGTTCGGCGGCCGCGACTCCAGCCGGACCACGTGCGTCTGCTGGAGCTGGAGCTCGGCGGAGTCCTCGATGGTGATGATGCGTTCGTGGGGTGGGATCAGCCCCGACAAGGCGTTCAGCAGGGTCGTCTTCCCCGTGCCGGTCGCGCCCGAGACGATGATGTTGAACTTCGCCTGCACCAGCCCCGCCAGCAGATACACCATGTGCTCGTCCAGCGAGCCGAAGGAGATCAGTTCCTGGAGGGTGAAGGAGCGCGGGAAGCGGCGGATGGTGAGGATCGGCCCGGTCAGGGACAGGGGCGGGATGATGACGTTGACGCGCTCGCCGGAGGGCAGGCGGGCGTCCACCATCGGGTTCGACTCGTCCACCCGCCGGTTGACGGTGGACACGATCCGCTCGATGGTCTGCATCAGCTGGTCCGCCGAGACGAACCGCAGGGGCAACTGCTCGACGCGGCCGCCGCGTTCGACGAAGATCGCGTCGGGGCCGTTCACCATGATCTCGGTGATCGAGGCGTCTTCGAGGAGGGGCTCCAGGATGCCGAGGCCCAGTGCCTCGTCCACCACCCGGCGGATCAGCTGCGCGCGCTCCACGGTCGACAGCACCGGGCCCTCACGGCTGATGATGTGCCCGAGCACCCGCTCCAGGCGCGCCCGGCGCTCGGCCGCCGCCAGCGAACTCATCTCCGCGAGGTCGATCTCCTCCAGCAGCTTGGCCCGGTAGGAGGCGACCAGATGCCCGTCCTCGCCCCGGCTGCCGTGCTCCTCCGGAGTGCTGATGCGTGCCCGCAGGCTCATGTCGGCATCTCCTCCCCTAGTGGTCGAGCGGCATGGTGGCGGACTTGGTGGCGTCGCCGAAGTCCCAGACGATGTGCGGGATCCTGACCCTGGCGGTGACGGTGACCGTGCCGTCCCCACGCCCGGTCCGGCCGCACGTCACCGTGAGGGGGCCACTGACGGCTTCGGAGCACGCCTGCTGGGCGTCCTGCTCCAGAGAAGCCGCCCGCGCCCCCGCTCTGGCCGCCGTACTGGCCTGCTCGGCGGCATAGGCGACGGCCCCGATCTGGATGCCGGCCATGGCCACGATGAGGAGGACCGGGATGAACCCCAGGTACTCGATGGCGACCTGGCCCCTGTCCCGCCGTCCGCGCCGGTACGACATCTCAGTGCTTCACCTCCTCGACGGCACCGGCGTGGCCGGTCACCGTGGCAGGGAAGTCGATCACGCCGGGGAAGAGGACGGGGACGTGCAGCTCGACGTCTGCCGTCACATAACCACTCGGGCTGCAGGTCACTTTGGCACTCCCCCTCCACGCCGCCGACAGGTCCTTCAGCCCCGCCGCCGAGCAGGCCGCCTGCCGTGCACCACCCGGCGCCGCCGCCGTCCCCGCCCGCACCGCCTCGTCCGCAGCATTCCCGGCCAGCGTGAAGGTGTACCCCAGGAGCACGGCCTGCCACAGCAGTACCAACGTCAGAACGATCAGCGGCGTCATGCCCAGGAACTCGATGCTCACCTGCCCCCGGTCCCCACCCGGCCTCCTCATGGCCCGCTCACTCCTTCCGCCGCCGGAACCCGACCGGACCGCGCCCGCTCCCCCGATGGCCCGCGGCCGCCTCGGCAGCCCGCACCAGCCCCAGCTCCCCCGCGAGCCCCCACAGCGCCTGCTTCACCGTGCTCTTGCTGTCCAGCTCGTGCACCCGCCCGGCATCCACAACGGCCTGAAGTTCCTTGAAGTTGGCGGGAATGGTCGTACGCGCCAGCGCGGTGCCGGTGATGCGCTGCACGAGCGCGGGCTGGATCTCCGTACTGCGCGCGTGCCGGTTGACGACCACCGTCGTCTCCTCGGCCTTGCGGATCTGCAGCCGGTCCCACATCCGTACGGTCCGTTTGGCGGCCCGGACGGCGACGACGTCCGGCGTGGTGAGAAGCAGCGCGAGGTCGGCCATCTCCACCACCGCGGCGCCCGCACCGCTCAGCTGGGCGCCGCAGTCGACGACGACCACCTCGTAGCGGGAGCGCAGGGCGCTGACGATCTGGCGGGCGGCGCGGTCGGTGACCTCCTCGCCGCGTTCGCCCTCGGCGGGGGCGAGGAGCAGGACGAGCCCGGTGTCGTGGCGGAAGACGGCGTCGGCGAGGACGCGGGGCGAGATGTCCGTGATGGCGGCGAGGTCGGCCACGGACCGCCGGAACTGGACGTCCAGGTAGGAGGCGATGTCCCCGGTCTGGAGGTCGAGGTCGACCAGGGCCGTGGCCCGGCCGGAGGCCTGTGCGGCGAGGGCCAGCTGGATCGCCGTCAGCGTCGCGCCGGTGCCGCCCTTGGCGCCGCTGACCGTGACGACCGTACCGCCGACCCCGCCGAACATGTCGGAGGCGCCGTGGCCGAGATGGCGCCGTACCCCCGTCGACCACTGGGCGACCGCCTGGACCCGGCTGGCGAGTTCCTCGTACGACAGCGGGAGCGCGACCAGGCCGCGGGCGCCGGCGTCCATGGCGGCGGCGAACAGACCGGGGCCGGCGTCGGTGGTGACGAGGATGACGCCGACGGCGGGGAAGCGGAGCGCGACCTCGCGGATCAGCTCCAGGGCCGGGACCGGGCCGATCCGCTCGTGGACCACGACGACTTCCGGGAGGTCGTCCACGGACTCGGCGGCGAGCCGGGCGAGGGTGTCGACCAGCTGGGTGGAGTCGCCGACCGGTGGCTGGGGTTCGGCGTCGGGGAGCTGGCTGAGCAGGGTGGTGAGGGAGCGTACGGCGTCCGGGTCGGCTCCCGCCGGGAGGATCCTGGTAGGCATGCGGGCCGCCTCTCACTTGTCCGTCGCGAGTTCGTAGGTGCGGTCCTTGTCCGGGACGCTGGTCTCGCCGCCGGGCGCCACCAGGGCGAGCCGGACGCGCTGGGCGAAGGACTCGGCGTAGGTGATGCGCTGGGCGTCGAGGGTGGACAGCGCGAAGGTGATGGGGACGGCCTGGCTGGGCTGCTGCTGGTTCTTGCTCTGGTCCGGGTCGAGGGCGGTGATCTGGCCGACGTCGAGGACCCGGGCGTCGGTGACGATGATCTTCGACTGGTCCGGGTCGCCTTCCTTCTTTCCGGCGAAGGTGGCGTACACGTTGACGTGCGATCCCGGGGTGATCTTCCCCGCCACGCCGGTCGCCGCGTCGATCATGATGGCGACCTCCTGCTGTCCGGGCTGCAGGGCGGGCTGGTCGACGATCATGTCGGTCTGGAGCAGGGAGCCCGCGCGCAGGGTGGTGACCGCGATCTTGCCCTGGATCTGCCGCAGGTCCGTGACCGCGTTGCCGGACAGCCACCGCCTGGGCATCTCGATCTTCTCGAACTGGCCGGCGTCCAGGGTGGTGTACGGCTTCACGTCGGACCGCACCCGATAGGCGGTGACCTCCGGCCCGACCTTGGAATCGACGTCATGGACGACGGAGAGCACGCCGGCGAACGCGCCGAGAGCGCACAGGACCGACAGGATCAGGAGTATCACGCCGCGGCGCTGACGGGAGTTCATGAACCGTGCAACCTCATTGGGGGAATCGGTCGAGCGGGCTGGGGACGTGCGGGGCGGGTCAGGCGGGCGTGCGCTGTTCCAGGGCGCGGGGCGCTTGGGGTTCGTATGCGGGCGGGGTGGCGGAGCAGAAGACGCAGCGGTCGCCGATGACGTCCAGCCCGCACCAGTGGCAGGCGGTCTGCCGTACCGACGTGACCAGTTGGTACAGGACGGACAGATCGGAGAGGTAGCTGCAGAACTCGGTCATACGGGCCGTCCCCCACCACACGGGGGACTCGGCGGGCAGCGGGACCTCGCGCAGCCCGTGCACACTCCACTGCCCGGCGAGCCCGGCGACCCAGTCACCCGGCAGCTGTCCCCTGGCGACGAGCATCCAGGTGTTGAACTCGGGCCCTTTGAGGGTGACACCGGGCGCTATGCGCTCGAGCTGCGGCTCGGGGTGCGCGAGTACGGCGAACTGGCTGCCGGGCACCCAGGACTTGGCGTGCGCCTTCAGCCCGACCGGCACCCGGTCCAGCCGGGCGACCGAGCCGAGCACAGCCCCGGCGTGGACGTAGTGGGTGAGCAGCCGCCCGGCGGAGGCGAGGACGCCCGGGCTGAGATCGCAGGAGGCCAGTTGCCGCAGCTGCCGGGCGAGCACGGCGATGCCGAGGGGCGGAAGCGCGGGCCTGAAGACGGCGATGCGGTCGCTCTCCAGCAGCGAGCGCAGGGTGTGCAGCCGCCGTACGACACGCTGCGGAGTGGCGGCCGAGCAGACGACGACCAGGTATCCGTACTGCTCGGTCAGGGTGTGCAGTTCGGTGAGCGCGTGCTCCAGGGGCCGCTGGTCGAGGCCGCTGAGCACGACGGCCGGCATGGTCCGTTCGTCCTGCGCCGGCAGTGCCATGTCGGCACTGGTCACGGCAATGGCAGTTGGCACGCGCAGCTCCCCGCTCTTCACACCCGCCGGCCCACGGAGGTAACTCCCGTGCGCCGGGACGACTTCACTGCGTGACTACGTGAGCACTGTATCCACGGCCGTATGGCCGGAGAACATCGTTTGTGAAGCTCGCGTGGAACTCTCCGGGCACAACTCCGGCCAAATACGGACAGCTTGCGGCATGGCCCGGAAACGGTTCTGGTCTGGACCTCTTGACACCCGGATTGGTCTGGACCAACTTGTATGCCCAACGGTGGCCACCGCCTCTCTCCCCTCCCCGTCATGGCTCTCTCGCCGAACTCCCCTTCCCCACCGGAGGCCCCAGTGGACCATGCACCAGGCATACCCAGACCCCGCGGACGGCGAATCACCCTGTGGTCCGCCGCCACGGCGCTGGCCCTCTCCGTGGCAGGCCTCACCGCGGCCGCCGGCCCCGCCTCCGCCGCGGACGTGAACAACGTGCAGAACGCGGGCTTCGAGTCGGGCCTGTCCGGCTGGACGTGCACGGCCGGCAGCGGCACGACGGTCTCCTCCCCGGTGCACTCCGGCTCCGCCGCGCTGAAGGCGACCCCGGCCGGGCAGGACGACGCCCAGTGCACGCAGACGGTCGCGGTCCAGCCCAACTCGACGTACACGCTGAGCGCGTGGGTGCAGGGCGGCTACTCCTACCTGGGCGTGACGGGCACGGGCACGACGGACGTGTCCACGTGGACGCCGGACACCTCCGCCTGGAAACAGCTGTCGACGACGTTCACGACCGGCGCGTCAACAACCTCGGTCACGATCTACACGCACGGGTGGTACGGCCAGGCCGCCTACTACGCCGACGACGTCTCGGTCTACGGCCCCGACGGCGGCGGAGGCGGCGACCCGACGCCCACGGTCCCCTCGGCCCCCACCGGCCTGACCGTCTCGGGTACGGCCTCCTCCTCGGTCTCCCTGTCCTGGTCCCCGGTGTCGGGCGCGACGGGCTACAACGTCTACCGCGACGGCACGAAGGTGACGGCGGTGACGGGAACGGCGGCCACGGTGACGGGCCTGACGCCGTCGACCTCGTACTCCTTCCAGGTGACGGCGACGAACGCGGCGGGCGAGTCGGCGAAGTCCGCTTCGGTGACGGCCACGACGGCCTCCGGCGGCAGCAGTGGCGGTGGCGGTGGCTCCCTGCCCAAGCACGCGGTGACCGGCTACTGGCAGAACTTCAACAACGGCGCGACGGTCCAGAAGCTGTCGGACGTGCCGTCGTCGTACGACATCATCGCGGTGGCCTTCGCGGACGCCACGTCGACGCCGGGCGCCGTGACCTTCAACCTGGACTCGTCCGGCCTGGGCGGCTACACCGTGGACCAGTTCAAAGCGGACATCAAGGCCAAGCAGGCGGCCGGCAAGAAGGTCGTCATCTCGATCGGCGGCCAGAACGGCACGGTGTCGGTGAGCGACCCGACGTCGGCGACGAACTTCGCGAACTCCGTCTACTCCCTCATGCAGACGTACGGCTTCGACGGCGTCGACATCGACCTGGAGAACGGCCTCGACGCGACGTACATGACCCAGGCGCTGCGCGCCCTGTCCGCGAAGGCCGGCCCGTCCCTGATCATCACGATGGCCCCGCAGACGATCGACATGCAGTCGACGTCGAACGCGTACTTCCAGACGGCCCTGAACGTGAAGGACATCCTCACGGTCGTCAACATGCAGTACTACAACAGCGGTTCCATGCTGGGCTGCGACGGCAAGGTCTACAGCCAGGGTTCCGTGGACTTCCTCACCGCCCTCGCCTGCATCCAGCTCCAGGGCGGCCTCGCCCCGTCCCAGGTCGGCCTGGGCCTGCCGGCCTCGACGAGCGCGGCGGGCAGCGGCTACGTTTCCCCCACGGTGGTGAACAACGCCCTGGACTGCCTGACGGCCGGCACCAACTGCGGCTCCTTCAAGCCGTCCAAGACCTATCCCGACCTGCGGGGCGCGATGACCTGGTCGACGAACTGGGACGCGTCGGCGGGGAACGCGTGGTCGAGCGCGGTGGGGGCGCATGTGCACGCGTTGCCCTGACGCGCGCTTCGCTCAGCTACGGCGCCCGGGCCTCGGGAGGGGCTCGGGCGTCGCTCGTTGACGAGCAACTCCGGTCATGCGGCCCCCAGCTCACACCACACGTACTTGCCCTTGTCCCCCGAACCTGGCCGTCGGCCGCCATCCCCAGTACTCCGCACACGCCTTCACCAGCCCCAGCCCCCGCCCGTCCTCCAGCTCCCCCACCTGTTCCAGTGGACGCGGCGGGTCCGGCGGCGCCGGGTTGCTGTCCCACGCCCCGATCCACACGGTGCCCTCCGGGGTTCGGCGGACCCTGAGCGCGGCCGGTCCCTTCGTGTGGCGTACGGCGTTCGAGACCAGCTCCGTCGCCAGCAGCTCCGCCGTGTCCACCAGGCCGATCAGGCCGTGCAGGGTCAGGATCAGGCGCAGGGTGCGGCGACAGACGGTCACGGCTCTGAGGTCGTTCGGGATGTAGAGCGTGTAGTCCCAGGTCTCGATGGGCTCGTTTTCGGGCATGCGTCATCGACTCCGGTCGCTGAGGGGAGTTCGCACGCGGTGGCATTGCCGCAGCCGCCATGGCAGGACGAAGCGGTGCGCTTCCGCTGGGTGTGCGTTACATCACCGACGGTAAGGCCATAATTTGGGACCGCGCCAGCCGTTGCCGTAATCTGCCCCTCGAACGAGGGCAGTTGAGCGCGGGAGGAAGGCATGGCACGCAGGAAAGAGCCCACCGAACGTCACAAGCGTCTGGGTGCCGAGCTGCGGAAACTACGTGAAGCCGCAGGCCTCAAGGGACGCGAAGCCGCTGCGTTGCTCGGGACGGACTCGGCTCAGGTGAGTCAGATCGAGTTCGGCACGGCGGGTGTGAGCGGAGAGCGGGTGCGACAACTTGCCGCGCATTACGCCTGCACGGACCGTGAACTGGTCGCTGCCTTGGCAGCAATGGCTGCCGACCGGACCCAGGGCTGGTGGGAGGAGTACAGGGGCCGCCTGCCCACGTCGTTCCTGGACCTGTCGGAGCTGGAACACCACGCCACCTTCCGGTGGGACGTGGACTTCCTGCACATCCCCGGCCTCCTCCAGACCGAGGACTACGCACGGGCGATCTTCTCCCGGCGAGTTCCCGAACTTCCTCAAGGCGACGTCGAATTGCGGGTACATCACCGGATGCGGCGGCGGGTCATCCTCGAGCGAGTCGAACCGGTCCCGTACGAGGTGCTGGTGCACGAGGCGGCATTGCGCATCCGGGTAGGCGGTCGAGTCGCCGCACGGGCTCAGCTGGCCCGCATCCTGGAACTCTCCGAAGCAGACCATGTGACCGTACGCGTCATCCCCTTCGAGCTGGACGACTTCGCCGACATCACAGCCACCATGGTGTACGCCGGTGGCCCTGTCCCTCAGCTGGACACCGTCGTACGCGACGGCCCCCATGGCTCTTTTTTCATCGACTCCGAAGCGCAACTCGGGGTCTTCCGAACACTCTTCCGTAGAGTTAAGGGCGTGTCACTCGACCCCATTCGGTCGCGTGACCTCATCCACAGGCTGACCAAGGAACTGTGAGGTGCACCGTGACCACCCGGGACAACTGGCGGAAGTCTTCCTACTCCGGCAGCGGCGACGGCAACGCCTGCGTAGAGATCGCCGACCGCCACACCCACATAGCCATCCGCGACTCCAAAACCCCGGCCAGAGCCACCCTCACCTTCCCGGCCGGGGCCTTCGTCCCCTTCATCGACTCTCTGAAGGCGACTCCTCGGCGTCCTCGAAGTACGCGTCCAGCACCGCGTCCAGCTGCTCGTCCCACTCCTTGAAGAGGGACTTCGACGTCGCCTCGATCTCGATGGGATACCAGCGGCGCTCCGGTGTGTGGACGGTGATCGTGTAGCGCTTGCCGAAGCGGGGGATCTCCGTCTCCACCGCCGCGATCTCGTCCCAGCGGAACTCGCAGGACTCCTCGTCCAGACGGAGGCGGACGCCCTTGCGGTCGGCCACGATCTTCGCGCGGCGGTCGGCGGCCTCGAAGACCGGGCCGTCGTCGGGGCCGTCGTCGTCCGTGCTCGCGTCGGTCTCCGAGGTCTCGCCGGTCTCCGATGTCTCCTCGGGCGCCTTCGAGTCCTCCGGCTCTGCCGACTCCGCCGACGGCTCCGCGTCCCGCGGCTCCGGCTCGTCCGGCCTCGCCGACGCCGGGGCCGTGATCCCGGGGATGAACGCCGGGTCGAAACCGGCGCCCGTCACGGGCTCGGCCTTCAACGGCTCGGCCCCGGACGGCTTGCTGCTCGCTCCTATGCGCTGCTCCACGGCGGCAGTATGGACGACTTCCCTGTGCCGGAACCAGTCAGCCCGCTCATCCCCGGTTTCACTCACGTCACGTACACACGAACAAACCGACTACCGCCGCCACCGCGAACCCCGCCACCGACAGCACCGACTCCAGCACCGTCCAGGTGCGCAGCGTGTCGCGTTCGCTGATGCCGAAGTACTTGGCCACCATCCAGAAGCCACCGTCGTTGACGTGCGAGGCGAAGATGGAGCCTGCGGAGATCGCCATGATGACCAGGGCCACGAAGGCCTGGGAGTGGTGGCCCTCCGAGAGCAGGGGCGCCACGATGCCCGCCGTCGTCACGATCGCCACCGTCGCCGAGCCCTGGGCCACCCGCAGGACCAGTGAGATCAGGTACGACAGGACGATCACCGGCAGGCCCACGCCGTGGAACGTGTCCGACAGGGCCTGGGCCACGCCGCTCGCCTTCAGCACGGCGCCGAAGACCCCGCCCGCACCGACCACCAGCAGGATGTTGCCGACCGGCTTGAGGGAGGAAGTGGACACCGCCTCCAGGGACTTGCGGGACCAGCCGCGGCGGATGCCCAGCAGGTAGTAGGCCATCAGCAACGCGATGGTCAGGGCCACGAACGGGTGGCCGAAGAACTCCAGGACCGAGCGGGTTGGGGACGGGTCCAGGGCGATCGAGGAGAACGTGGCCGCGAGGATCAGGACCAGGGGCGTGCCGATGATGGCCAGGACCGTGGCGAGCGGGACCGGATGCTCCTGGGGTTCCACTCCTTGGGCCCGCTGTTCGGCCGCGACCGCCCGCTTCGCTTCCTCTGCCGCCTCGGCCATGTCCTGCGGTACGGCGACGAAGATCCGCTGTCCGATCCAGGCGGAGTACGCCCAGGCGGCCAGTACGGCCGGGATGCCGCAGACGATGCCCATGAGGATGACCCAGCCGAGCTGGACGTGCAGGAGGCCTGCGGCGGCGACCGGACCCGGGTGCGGGGGCAGGAAGGCGTGGGTCATGGAGAGGCCGGCCAGCAGGGGGAGGCAGTAGAGGAGGATCGATTTGCCGCCGCGCTTCGCCGCCGCGTAGACGAGCGGGGCCAGGACGAAGATGCCCACGTCGAAGAAGACCGGGATGCCGAAGACAAGGCCGGTCAGGCCCATGGCCAGGGGCGCGCGCCGCTCGCCGAACAGGGCCAGCAGGCGGGCCGCCAGCACCTCCGCGCCGCCGCTGACCTCCAGGATCGCGCCGAGCATGGTGCCCAGGCCGATGATGATCGCGACGTGACCGAGGATGCCTCCCATGCCGGACTCGATGGTGGAGACGGCGTCGGAACGCTGGACCGTGCCGAAGAGCTCGGTGACCGACAGGCCGGCCAGCAGGCCCACGGCTATGGAGACGGCCAGGAGGGCCACGAAGGGCTGCAGCCGGACCTTGATGATCAGGAAGAGCAGCAGGGCTATGCCGAGGGCCGCGACCGTGAGGAGGCCGGGGGTGCCGTCGAGGAGGAGGAGCAGGCCTCCGGTGTGGGGTGGTGGTGTGGCGGGGGCGGTTGCGGCAAGGGGGGCGGACATAGGGGGCATTCGGGGGTCCTCTGGGTAAGTACATGGTGCTTTCGGGCAGGGGGGATCGCGGTACGGCGGCCCGAAGGTGGGGGCCGTCGTACCGGGAGAGGGCGTGCGGGAGGTGAGGGACCGTCAGACGCTCAGCCGAGTACGGCGAGCGCGTCGATCTCGATGAGGAGGCCGGCCGGGAGACCGACGTAGACCGTGGTCCGGGCGGCGGGCGGCTGGGTGAGGCCCTGCTCCTCGAAGTACGCGTTGTAGATCTCGTTCATCTCGGCGAAGTGGTCCACGTCGGTCAGGTAGACGCGGATCATCATCACGTCGTCCCAGCTCGCGCCGCCCTCTTCGAGGATCGCCCTGACGTTGGCGAGGGTCTGGAGGGTCTGCTCGCGCAGGGTGGGACCGGCCGGCGTCGGGGGCTTGCCCTCCTCGGCGGGCAGGAAGCCGACCTGGCCGGCGACCTGGAGGATGTTGCCCTTCTTCACGCCGTGGGAGAACCGGGCGGGCGGGGTGGTGTGGGTCTTCGGGGTGAGCGCGATCTTGTCCGTCATTCGGGGTCCTTTACTGGCGTTCTTCCGGAGTACTCACCGCTGATCGCGTCCGCGGTACGGCGGACCTGCGGGAGCAGGGTGAGGAGTTCCTCGGCGGTGACGACCACGTTCGGCGCGGACACCGACATCGCGGCGACCACGCGGCCGTCGGCGCCGCGGATGGGGGCGGCGACACAGTTGATGGACTCCTCGTGGCCACCGAGGTCGGTGGCCCAGCCCTGTTCGCGCACCTTCTCCAACTCCCGCAGGAAGGCCGGGGCGTTGGGGGTCGAACGGGGCGTGTACAGGGGGTAGTCGAGCTTGTCCGCGAGGGCGCGGCGCTCGGCTTCGGGCAGGTCGGCGAGGAGGAGTTTGGCCACGGCAGCGACGGTGATGGCGACGGGCTTGCCGATCCGCGAGTACATGCGGACCGGGTAGCGGCTGTCCACCTTGTCGATGTAGAGGACCTCGCCCTCCTCGTACACGGCGAGGTGCACGGTGTGCCCGCAGGCCTCGTTCAGCCGTACGAGGTGGGGGTGGGCGATCTCGCGGACGTCGAGGTTCTCCATCGCCTCCTGGGCGAGGGCGAAGAGGCGGGCGCCGAGGCGGTAGCGCTGGTCGGACTGGCGGTAGACCAGGCCGTGTTCGTGCAGGGTGCGCAGGAGGCGGAGGGCCGTGGACTTGTGCACACCCAGGCGGTCGGCCACCTGGCCGAGGTCCGCCGGGCCCTCGGCGAGGAGCGGCAGGATGCTCAGGGCCCGGTCTACGGTCTGACTCATGGGGTGTTCGCCTCCTGTGTGGCCCGCTCGGCCTGCGTCCAGCCGGGGGCGAGTCGAAGTCTCCCCCATGCGGTGTCGTCCAGGGCGGTCAGGCGGTCGGCGTGGTCCCGGGCGGGCGGCGCGGCCAGGTCGCCGGGGGTGGTGAGGGCCGCGGCGGCGAAGAGGTGGCCGTGGCGGAGGCAGTCCCGTACGGGCAGGTCGCGGAGAGTGGCGGAAAGGAAGCCGGCGGCGAAGGCGTCTCCCGCGCCGACGTGGGCGACGACGTCCACCTGGGGAGCGCGGACGAACGTCGCGGTGCCGTCGGCGTCCTCCATACCGTCGCTGGTCCTGCAGAAGGCGGTGGCGCCGCCCTTGCCCTGCTTGACGACGACCATCGCCGGCTCGGGCAGCGCCCCGACGATGGACCGTCCGCCGTGCAGCCCCCAGGCGTCACGTGCCTCGTCGTCCCCCACGAACACGATGTCCGCGCGCCGCGCCAGGTCCAGCAGGACCCGCGGTCCGTCGGCGCCGCGCCACAGCGCGGGCCGGTAGTTGACGTCCAAGGACACCAGCGGACGGCCGGGGCGGGGTGCCGTCAGCTCACGCATCAGGTCCAGGCACTCGCCGGACAGTGCGGCCGTGATCCCCGACAGGTGCAACACCCGGCCCGCCCGCACCGCGCCGAGGTCCACGTTTCCCACCGACATCGCCGACGCCGCCGAACCCGCCCGGTAGTACGCCACCTCATGCGCACCCGTGCCCCGGTCGCCGGCCGTACGGAAGTAGACGCCGGTCGGGCGGTCCGGGTCCCGGGAGACGGACGAGACGTCGACGCCGTAGCCGGCGATGCGCTCCACCAGGTGGTCGCCGAAGCCGTCCGCGCCGACCCGGCCGACCCAGCGGACGGTGTGTCCGGCGGCGGCCAGCACGCAGGCCACGTTGGACTCGGCACCGCCGATCGCGCGGTCGAAGGAGGGCACGTCCGCGAGGCGGCCCGGCCCGCTGGGCAGGAAGGTGACCATGGACTCGCCGAGCGCCACCACGTCCACGGCATCCATGGCCGAACCCTTCACGCCGTAAGCAGCGTCCTTGATGATGACTCCTGTTCGATGCCCGGGCGACGGCTCCGTTGACCCGGTGTCGGCGAGATGCTAGACACCAAGCAGCAATACATGCAATGACCGTTGCAGATAGTGCAACGCGTCGAGAGAGGGGCTCCATGAGCAGCAGTGAAGCGCTCGCCCGGCTGGCCGAGGAACGTGTCGACCACCGCTTCAAGGGCCTCCCGCCGGACGCCGACGGCCTCACCGTCGGCGAACTGACCGCCCAGCGCCGCAACCTCTTCACGGAAGAAGCCGGAACCGGCGGCTTCACCACTCCCCTCCTCGTCCTCTCCGCCGAGCGGCTCGCGCACAACCTGGCGCTCATGGAGACGTACACCGCCCGGCACGGCCTCGCCTTCGCCCCGCACGGCAAGACCTCCATGGCCCCGCAGCTCTTCCACCGCCAGATCGAGCACGGCGCCTGGGGCATCACCCTGGCGGTGCCCCACCAGGTGCGCGTCGCCCGGGCGTTCGGCATCCAGCGGGTCTTCCTCGCCAACGAGTTGGTCGACGCCCCGGCGCTGCGGTGGATCGCCGCCGAACTCGCCGCCGACCCCGCCTTCCGGTTCGTCTGCTACGTCGACTCCGTGCGCGGCGTCGAGCTGATGGACGCCGCGCTGAAGGACTGCGCCCGGCCCGTCGAGGTCGTGATCGAGCTGGGCGCGGGCGACGGGGCCCGTACCGGTGTACGCACGGAGGCGGAGGCTCTGGCCGTCGCCGAGGCGGTGGCCGGTGCGCAGGCGCTGCGGCTCGTCGGTGTGGCGGGGTACGAGGCCCAGGTGCCGGACGCCTCCCCGGAACGGGTGCGGGAGTGGCTGGGCCGCCTGGTGGCGCTCGCCGTGGACCTCGACAAGGCCGGGCGGTTCGCCGACGCCGCCGAGATCGTGCTCAGCGCGGGCGGCAGCGAATGGTTCGACGCGGTCGCCGACGTCTTCGCCGCCGTACCCGAACTGTCTTTCCCCGTCCTGAAGCTGCTGCGCTCCGGCGCCTACGTCACGCACGACGACGTGCACTACAGCAGGCTGACACCGTTCAACCGGGTGCCCGAGGAGGGTGCCCTGGAGCCCGCGTTCCGGCTGTGGGCGCAGGTGATCTCCCGACCCTCTGCCACGGAGGCGTTCGTCAACGCGGGCAAGCGGGACGCCGCCTACGACCTCGACCTGCCGGTGGCGCACGTGGTGCGCCGGAACGGCACCGAGCTCCCGGCGACCGGCATCGAGGTGACCGCCCTGTCCGACCAGCATCTGTGGCTGCGCACGGAACCGGACGCGGACATCCAGGTCGGCGACTGGATCGGGCTAGGTCTGTCCCACCCGTGCACGTCGTTCGACAAGTGGCCGCTGATCCCGGTGGCCGAGGCTGACGGGACGGTCGTCGAGTACATCCGCACGTTCTTCTAGAGAATCTCAGGAGGCCTGGCATGGAGGACCTGGTCATCCGGGACGCCGACGTCGTCGACGGCAGCGGCGATCCGTCGTACCGGGCCGACGTGGTGATCGACGGCGGCCGGATCGCCGGAATCGTCAAGGAGGCCGCCGCGGCCGGCTGCCAGCGCCCGCGCGCCATGCGGGAGCTGGACGCGGAGGGCCTGGTCCTCTCCCCCGGCTTCATCGACATGCACGCCCACTCCGACCTCGCCCTGCTGCGCGACCCCGACCACAGCGCGAAGGCCGCGCAGGGGGTCACGCTGGAGGTCCTCGGGCAGGACGGGCTGTCGTACGCGCCCGTCGACGACCGCACGCTTCAGGAGGTGCGGCGGGCGATCACCGGGTGGAACGGGTACGGCGAGGACATCGACTTCGACTGGCGGTCGGTGGGTGAGTACCTCGACCGGCTGGATCGCGGGATCGCCGTGAACGCGGCCTACCTCATCCCCCAGGGCACGGTCCGCGCGCTCGTCGTGGGCTGGGAGGACCGCGCGGCCACGCCGGAAGAGCTGGACCGGATGCGGGAGTTGGTCGCGCAGGGGCTGGAGCAGGGCGCGGTCGGGCTGTCCTCGGGGCTGACGTACACGCCCGGCATGTACGCCCCGGACGCCGAACTGACCGAGCTGTGCCGGGTGGTGGCCGCGTACGGCGGCTACTACTGCCCGCACCACCGCTCCTACGGTGCCGGCGCGCTGGAGGCGTACGCCGAGATGGTCGCCCTGGCGCGGGAGGCCGGCTGTCCGCTGCACCTGGCCCACGCGACGATGAACTTCGGCGTGAACGAGGGCCGGGCGCCGGAGCTGCTGGCCCTGCTGGACCGGGCGCTGGATGCCGGCGCGGACATCACCCTCGACACCTACCCCTACACCCCCGGCTGCACCACCCTGGCCGCGCTGCTGCCGAGCTGGGCGAGCGAGGGCGGCCCTGAGGAGATCCTGGCGCGGCTCACCGACCCGGCGACGGCCGCGCGGATCCGGCACGACCTGGAGGTGACGGGCTCGGACGGCTGCCACGGGGTGCCGGTGGAGTGGGAGACCATCGAGATCTCCGGCGTCACCGACCCGGCACTCGGCGATCTCGTGGGCCGTACGGTCCGGGAGGCGGCCGGCCTGCGTGGCGAGGCGCCGTGGGACACCGCCCGGCGGCTGCTGGTTGGGGACCGGCTCGGCCCGACGATCCTCCAGCACGTCGGCCACGAGGACAACGTCCGCACGATCATGCGGCACCGCACCCACACCGGCGGCTCGGACGGCATCCTGCGCGGCGACAAGCCGCACCCGCGCGCCTACGGCACCTTCCCGCGCTATCTCGGCCACTACGTACGGGAGTTGGGGATCCTGTCACTGGAGGAGTGCGTCGCGCATCTCACGTCCCGGCCCGCGGCCCGGCTGCGGCTGCCGGACCGGGGGCTGGTGCGCGAGGGGTACCGGGCCGACCTGGTGCTGTTCGACCCGGACACGGTGGCGCCCGGCGCGACGTACGCCGCGCCCCGCACGCCGCCGACCGGCATCCCGTACGTCCTGGTCGACGGCCGGTTCGTCATCGAGGACGGGAAGCGGACGGACGTGCTCGCGGGCCGGTCCGTCCGCCGTACTCCCGTGTGACCGTATGACCGTTACGGCTTGGGAAGGACGCAGCCGGTCGCGCTCAGGTCCAGCTTGTTGCCCATGGTGAAGCAGGCGGGGATCTGGTAGGTCTCCTCGGCGTAGTTGATGCCCTGGTGGATGGTGACGTTGCCGCTCTCGTCCACCTCGCACGGGTTGTTCACCGTGCAGGTCTCGCCGTCCTCGTTGCCGGTGTTGTTGACGGCTACGACCTTGCCGGTGGTGGTGTCGATGACCGGGGAACCCGAGGTGCCGCCGATGGTGTTGCAGGAGGAGGTGTAGCGGAGGGAGTCCTTCCAGGTCCAGTCGCCCTCCTTCAGCCGGTAGACGAAGCCGTCGATGCTGCAGCTGTAGGTGCGCTTCCAGTAGCCGGAGACGACCTTGATGGCGGTACCGGCGGTGGGGTGGGTGTCGTTCACGGTGAGCGGGCTGATCCCGTACGCGCTCTTGATCTGGGCGTAGGTGGTGGTCAGCCGGTAGATCGTGATGTCCGTGTCCGTCATGGTCGAGTAGACGACCTGGTTGGCGCGGAGGGTGGCGACCTTGCCGCCGGAGGCGTTCAGCAGGCCGAAGGTACGGCTGGAGGACTGGCCGGTGATGACCTGGCCGGGGTCCGGGAAGCCGGTCTCCAGGCAGTGGCCGTTGGTGAGTACGAGCGCCGGGTCGCTGTCGGCCGAGTTGGGGAAGCGGATGACGGAGCCGGAGCAGTCGCTGAGCGCGACGGTGCCGGCGAAGTTGACGGTCACGGCGGGCTTGGTGGCGGGCTTGAGGGTGGTGTGCGGCGCGGCGACGGCGGGGGTGGCGCCCAGCCCGGCCATGGCCAGGGAGGAGAGTGCGGCAAGGAGAGGCTTGTTCATGTGGGGGTCCCCTCTACGACATTGTCATGTGCATTGTCATTGCGAGAGGGGGGCGGGAACAAGAAGCCGGGCCAGGTCGTAGGGGTTTCCCTCTGTGGAGAGCTCGGCACGACAACTGGCCCTGAGTGACCGGAGTTGGCGTGAAGGCCGGGGTCCGCCGGTCAGTGCGGGTGCTTCGTGGCTCCGTGGCCATGGCCCCGGCCGCCGGGGAGGCCGGGCTCGGAAGTGGTCGGAGCGGCCGCGGTCGCCGTCGGCGCGGGCGCCCGGGACGTGGCGGGGGCCGCGGCGGACGCCGAGGCGGTCGGACCGTCGCTCGACGACCCCTGGGACTCCCGGTCCGGGGAGGAGGCCGAGCCCGACGGTGGGTGCGCGGGGGAACCGGCGGCAGCCGTCGACGCGCCCGCGGCCGGGGAGCCGGTGTCCGTGCCGGGGCTCGCGGTGACGGACCGGCCGACGGCCGGACCGGACCCGTCCGGGGCGGGAGAGTCCGAGCCGCCCGCCAGCGCGGCGATCACCGCGAGGGTGCCGGCCGCCCCCAGCGCGCCGGCGACGACCACCACCCGGCGCCGAGCGGTCGGCCGCCGCTGCTGCCGCCGCCGCGCGGCGCGCCCCCTGACGGCAACGTCCGGCTCGCCCGGCGCCGGGACCGCGGGCAGCTCGCGGGTCCGGCCGTTCTCGCGGGCCTGGTCATAGGCGTCCTGCCAGCCGTGAGCGGCCGCGGGGTCGGCGTACTCGTCGTACGCCGGAACGGAGGCCGACTGCGGAAGGTACACATTCGGCGGGAGCGCGTCCGGTGCCGCGTGGCCCGCCTGCGGCGGAGCCGGTGCCGGTGCCGGAGGGTGCGAGTGGTTCCCGGGTGCAGGAGCCGGTGTGCGGCCGCCGTCCGGCCCGTGTCCGCCGTCCGTCCCCATCCCTGTGTACCTCCCCGCCCCGCGCCGTCGCCGTGCGGACCCGGCGCCCGGCGGCACCGCATTCTAGGGACGTGAGTGACCGCTGAGACAGCCGATGGACATACCGGGACAAACCAATGTGTCTCGCGTGTCGGAAAACACGACCCATGAGGCATTACCGGGCCGTAAGCTCACCACATGCAGGTGATCCAGTCGACCAAGCTCGCCAACGTCTGTTACGAGATCCGGGGCCCGGTTCTCGAGGAGGCCATGCGGCTTGAGGCGGCGGGGCACCGCATCCTCAAGCTCAACACCGGCAACCCGGCCGCCTTCGGCTTCGAGTGCCCCCCGGAGATCCTGGAGGACATCCTCCGCAACGTCTCCACCGCGCACGGCTACGGCGACGCCAAGGGCCTGCTCGCCGCCCGCCGCGCCGTCGTCATGCACAACCAGACCATCGGCATCGAGACGGACGTCGAGCACGTCTTCATCGGCAACGGCGTCTCCGAGCTGATCGTGATGGCGATGCAGGGGCTGCTCGACGACGGCGACGAGGTCCTCGTACCGGCCCCGGACTACCCGCTGTGGACGGCGGCCGTCTCCCTCTCCGGCGGTACGGCGGTGCACTACCGCTGCGACGAGCAGTCGGACTGGATGCCCGACCTCGCCGACGTCGAGCGCAAGGTCACCGACCGCACCAAGGCCATCGTCATCATCAACCCGAACAACCCGACGGGCGCCGTCTACGACGAGGCCGTGCTCAAGGGGCTGACGGACATCGCCCGCCGGCACAACCTGCTGGTCTGCTCGGACGAGATCTACGACAAGATCCTCTACGACGGCGCCACGCACACCCCGACCGCGAAGATCGCCCCGGATCTGCTCACCCTCACCTTCAACGGCATGTCGAAGGCGTACCGGGTGGCCGGCTACCGGGTCGGCTGGATGTCGATCTCCGGCCCGCGCGCCCACGCCGACTCCTACATCGAGGGCCTGACGATCCTGGCGAACATGCGGCTGTGCGCCAACATGCCGGGACAGCACGGGGTGGTCGCCGCGCTCAGCGGACGGCAGTCGATCAACGACCTGGTGCTGCCGGGCGGGCGGCTGAAGGAGCAGGTGGACACGGCGTACGAGCTGCTGACGCAGATCCCGGGCGTCAGCTGCGTCCGCCCCAGGGGCGCGCTGTACCTCTTCCCGCGGCTCGACCCTCAGGTCTTCAAGATCAGGGACGACCGCCAGATGGTCCTGGACCTGCTGCGCCAGGAGAAGATCATGGTCGTCCAGGGCACGGGCTTCAACTGGCCCGAGCCGGACCACTTCCGGGTGGTGACCCTGCCGTCGGTCGGCGACCTCCGGGACGCGATCACCCGGATCGGGAACTTCCTGGACGGGTACGGCCAGCCGTAGCGGAGAGAGTCCTGGGGACTCCTTACCGTGACCCGACTCAACTTTAGACGAAATCCAAGCTAGGATGGCTTCCTGTCAGAGCACAGGAGGCCATCCCCATGTACGAACCGATCCGCACCAAGTCGGTCCACAGCAAGATGGCCGGCACCGCCTCCGACTTCCCCCACCGGTCGCGCGAGGAGGAGTTGGACATCCAGCTCGCCGGCCACCTCGCCGCGCTGCTCGCCGTGACCGACGAGCTGCGCGGGCTGACCCCGTCGGCCGACCTGGAGGCCTCCGCCGAGCGGCTCGCCGAGCAGGTGGCCCGGCTCCGGGGAGGCCGCGCCCCGCTGCGGGCGACGCCGTCCGCCGCCGGCGACGCCGTGGCGCTGCACCGGCGGGCGCACGCCCTCGCCGGGCGTGCGCTCGTGGTCGCCGCCTCGCGCGCCGACACCGCGGCGGCGATCCTCGCGGCCGAGCGGATGGACGCGCACGCCGACGCGCTGTCGGAGCCGAAGGAACTGAGCACCACCGCCTGACCCCGCCGGGGTCCCACGATCGGCCCCGGTCCGCGTGCACCCGCAGCGACGCGCGGACCGGGCGCCATACACTGCGCTGGCTTTGGCCGGGTTCTTGGGGTGCGGGGCGTTTCGTCGGTGCGGTGGGTCGGGCCGCGTCTCGCCGTAGGGGCTTGAGGTCGTTCTGCGGCTGCCTGTGGTTCGTGGTTGCTCGCGCAGTTCCCCGCGCCCCTTCGGGGCGCGTTGCCGTACATGGGCGAGGGCCTGCCGTCGTGTTCCCGCGGGGCGGCGGGGACGTGACGACAGGCCCAGGACCCCCACGCCGTTGTGCGGGCCTCGCCGGTATGTCACCACGGCCGGCCGGGACGATCGCTGGTCAGGGCACGGCGGCCGGCCGTGGAGTCTCAGGGGGGGGACTAGCCCAGGCGCTCCACCAGCGCGTGGTACTGGTCCCACAGCTCCTTCGGGGTGTGGTCGCCGAAGGTGTTGAGGTGCTCGGGCACGAGCGCCGCCTCCTCGCGCCAGACGTCCTTGTCGACGGTGAGCAGGAAGTCCAGGTCGGAGTCGGAGAGTTCGAGACCGCTGGTGTCGAGGGCCGCCTTCGTCGGCAGCACGCCGATCGGAGTCTCGACGCCCTCGGCCCTGCCGTCCAGGCGGTCCACGATCCACTTCAGGACGCGGGAGTTCTCACCGAAGCCCGGCCAGACGAACTTGCCCTCGTCGTTCTTGCGGAACCAGTTGACGTAGTAGATCTTCGGCAGCTTGGACTGGTCCCTGCCCTTGGCCACGTCGATCCAGTGACCCATGTAGTCGCCCATGTTGTAGCCGCAGAACGGCAGCATCGCGAACGGGTCGCGGCGCAGCTCGCCGACCTTGCCCTCGGCGGCGGCGGTCTTCTCGGAGGCCACGTTGGCGCCGAGGAAGACGCCGTGGTTCCAGTCGAAGGACTCCGTCACCAGCGGCACCGCGGAGGCGCGGCGGCCACCGAAGAGGATCGCCGAGATCGGCACGCCCTTGGGGTCCTCCCACTCCGGCGCGATGATCGGGCACTGCGAGGCGGGGGTGGTGAAGCGGGCGTTGGGGTGCGCGGCGGGCTCGGCGGACTCCGGGGTCCAGTCGCGGCCCTTCCAGTCCGTCAGGTGGGCCGGGGTCTCCTCCGTCATGCCCTCCCACCACACGTCGCCGTCGTCGGTGAGGGCGACGTTGGTGAAGACCGAGTTGCCCCACAGGGTCTTCATGGCGTTGGCGTTGGTGTGCTCGCCGGTGCCGGGCGCGACGCCGAAGAAGCCGGCCTCCGGGTTGATCGCGTACAGGCGGCCGTCCTCGCCGAAGCGCATCCAGGCGATGTCGTCGCCGATGGTCTCCACGGTCCAGCCGGAGATCGTGGGCTCCAGCATGGCGAGGTTGGTCTTGCCGCAGGCGCTCGGGAAGGCGGCGGCGACGTACTTGGACTCGCCCTGCGGCGGGGTGAGCTTGAGGATCAGCATGTGCTCGGCCAGCCAGCCCTCGTCACGCGCCATGACCGAGGCGATCCGCAGCGCGTAGCACTTCTTGCCGAGCAGGGCGTTGCCGCCGTAGCCGGAGCCGTAGGACCAGATCTCGCGGTCCTCGGGGAAGTGCGAGATGTACTTGGTGGAGTTGCACGGCCACGGCACGTCCTGCTGGCCCTGCTCCAGCGGGGCGCCGAGGGAGTGGACGGCCTTGACGAAGAAGCCGCTGTCGCCGAGTTCGTCCAGGACGGCCTGGCCCATGCGCGTCATCGTGCGCATGGAGACGGCGACGTAGGCGGAGTCGGTGATCTCCACGCCGATCGCGGACAGCGGGGAGCCGAGCGGGCCCATGCAGAACGGGACGACGTACATGGTGCGGCCCCGCATGGAGCCACGGAACAGGCCCTTCTCGCCGCTGAAGATCTCCCGCATCTCGGCGGGGGCCTTCCAGTGGTTGGTCGGACCCGCGTCCTCCTCCTTCTCGGAGCAGATGAAGGTCCGGTCCTCGACGCGCGCGACGTCGGTCGGGTCGGAGGCCGCGTAGTAGGAGTTGGGGCGCTTGATCGGGTCGAGTTTCCTGAAGGTGCCCTTGGCCACGAGCTCTTCGCACAGCCGCTCGTACTCCGCCTCGGACCCGTCACACCAGACCACACTGTCCGGCTGCGTCAGTTCGGCGATCTCGTTGACCCAGGAGATCAGTTCCTGGTGGTTGGTGGGAACGCTGGTAGCCGAGTTGTCGCGCGCCACGGTTGCTCCTAAGTGAGGGATTTATACCCTGGTGAGGGATTTTGTCCTTGTTGCCCCGTGGGGGCTGCGACCCGGACGCTTCGCGGGATGCTCATCCGGTGCCGACCGCACTCATTTGATCATCCGCCCAGAGTGCGCATCCGTCCAGGGGGCCTCACAGGTGAGCGAAGTGAGGAAGGCCACGGTTTCCAGGCCCGTTTGCGTTCCCTTTACGTCCAGGTTTGCGTCACCTGAAGGTCTTTTTGCGTTCGATGAACCAAGTCCCGCTCTGACACCCGACTTACGGTGCCGTAGGTACCATGCCCCGCATGACTGCGTCCGTCCCCGACGCGCCCACGGACACGCCGGCCGCCGGCCGCGGTCCCGCGCTCTCGCTGCCGCAACAGGTCAAGCCGAAGCTCCGCGGCTGGCTGCACCTCGGCATGTTCCCGGCCGTGCTCATAGCGGGCCTCGTGCTCACCGCCCTCGCGGACTCCACCAGAGGCCGCATCGCCTGCGGGATCTACGTCCTGACGGCCTGCCTGCTCTTCGGCGTCAGCGCGCTGTACCACCGGGGCAACTGGAGCCCCCGCATGGACGGCGTCCTGCGCCGCCTGGACCACGCCAACATCTTCCTGATCATCGCGGGCACCTACACCCCGCTGACCCTGCTGCTCCTGCCCGGAACCAAGGGCCGCTGGCTGCTGTGGGGCATCTGGGGCGCCGCCGCGGCCGGCATCGTCTTCCGCGTCTTCTGGGTGGGCGCCCCGCGATGGCTCTACACGCCCTGCTACATAGCGATGGGCTGGGCGGCCGTGTTCTTCCTGCCCGACTTCATGCGCACCGGCGGCATCGCGGTCCTGGTCCTCGTGATCGTCGGCGGTCTGCTCTACAGCGCCGGCGGCGTGATCTACGGCATCAAGCGCCCGAACCCCTCACCGCGCTGGTTCGGCTTCCACGAGGTCTTCCACTCCTTCACCCTCGCCGCGTTCGTCGTCCACTACGTCGGCATCTCGCTGGTGGCCTACCAGCACGCCTGACCCACCACCCCGCCCCCACCCCTCTTCGGCCACGGCTCGTCAGCCGTGGCCGTTTTCGTATGCCTGCCATCGGCTACCGATTGACAGTCCCATGATTTTGATAGCTACTCTCATTTCATGGCTACTGTCATTCACGCGGACGAGACGCGGCGCGACCCCCGCCGCTGGTGGGCCCTCGGGGCCCTGGTCGCGAGCATGCTGGTGCTCGCCTTCGACTCGACGATCCTCAACGTGGCCCTGCCCACCATGGCCGGGCAGCTCGGCGCCACGACCGGGCAGCAGCTGGGGGTCCCCCCAGGCGTTTAGCACTGGGGGAGGATGATGGACGCGTACATCGTCGCCTTCGCCGCGCTGATGCTCCCGGCAGGCCTGCTCGGCGACCGCTTCGGCCGCCGTCTGATGCTGATCGCCGGACTCCTGGTCTTCCTGGCGGGCTCGGTGCTCGGCGCCCTGGCCGGCGAGGTGACCACCGTGATCGCCGCCCGCGCGGTCATGGGCATCGGCGCCGCGCTGATCATGCCGCTGTCGCTGTCCGTGCTGCCCGCGCTGTTCCGCCCGGACGAGCGCGGCAAGGCCGTCGCCATGATCTCCGCCGCCTCGGCGCTCGGCATGCCGCTCGGCCCGCTGGTCGGCGGCTGGCTGCTGAACCACTTCTGGTGGGGCTCGGTCTTCCTGATCAACATCCCGATGGCCGCGATCGGCATCGCCGCCTGCGCGTTCCTGCTGCCCGAGACCTGCGACCCGGCGAGCCCCAGGGTCGACCTCGTCTCCACCGCGCTCACCGCGACCGGACTGGGCGCCCTGATCTACGCCGTCATCGAGGCCCCGGACCGCGGCTGGACCGATGCGCTGGTGCTGGCCATGTTCGCGGCGGCCGCCGTCCTGCTGGCCTCCCTGGTCCTGCGCGAACGCCGGACGGCCCGCCCCATGCTGGACATGGCCCTGCTCGGCCGGCGCGGCTTCCTGCTCAACACCGTCGCCGCGACCCTGGTGATGTTCGTCCTGTCGGGCCTGATGTTCGCGGTGCCGACGTACCTCCAGGCGGTCCTCGGCCACGACGCCTTCGGTACCGGACTGAGGCTGCTGCCGATGATGGGCGGGCTGATGGTCGCCGCCAAGGGTGCGCAGGCCGCCGTCGCCCGGTTCGGGGCCCGCGCGGTGGTCAGTGCCGGCCTGGTCGTCCTGGCCTTCGCCGCCCTGCTGGGCAGCCGTTCGACGGCCGACTCCGGCTACGGATTCACCGCGCTCTGGCTGGCTCTCGCCGGCCTCGGCTTCGGCTTCTCCGTCGTCCCGGCGATGGACGGCGCCCTCGGTGCCCTGCCCGCCGACCGGGCCGGCTGGGGGTCCCCCCACGCCTTTCGGGCAGTGGGGGAGGTTCCGGGCTGCTCAGCACCTTCCGTCAGGTCGGCGGCGCGATCGGGGTCGCCCTGCTCGGCAGCCTCCTCGCGAGCGCCTTCCGCGACCGGCTCGACGTGGCCGGGCTGCCCGGTCCGGTGGCGCACACCGCCAAGGAGTCCGTGGTCGCCGCGCAAATGGTCGCCGTCAAGGCCCACTCCGCCCACCTCGCGGCCTCCGCGAACAGCGCCTTCGTCCACGGCCTGACCCTGGTGCTGCTGGTGTGCGGCATCGCCTCCCTCCTCTCGGCCCTGCTCGCGGCGCTGCTGCTGCCGGACACCCCCGCGGTGCAGCGCGCCGGGCGGAAGGAGACCCCGGCCGTGGCCGCCCCCGTCGCGGATGCCTGACAATGACCGTCATGACGGCCGCACGCACCCCCAGCACCTCCCCCGCCGACCGGCCCCGCCTCAGCCTGCGGGAACGCAAGAAGATCAAGACCCGGGAGGCGATCCGCGCGGCGACGTACGCACTGATCCGGGAGCAGGGCTACGACGCCACGACGATCGACCAGATCGCCGAGCGGGCCGAGGTGTCGCCGTCGACCGTCTTCCGGTACTTCCCGACCAAGGAGGACATCGTCCTCACGGACGAGTACGACCCGGTCATCCTGGAGGAGATCAAGGCACGGCCCGCCGGCGAACCCTGGTCCGAGACCATCCGGTACGTCCTGCACCGGGCCGTCGGGCTCGCCATGGCCGACGAGCCCGCGGTGACCCGGCTGCGCACCCACCTCATGGTCCAGGTCCCCGCGGTGCGCTCGCGGATGGTGGAGAGCATGTCGACCACCGGCCGCATGCTCTGTCAGGCCATCGGCGAGCGCACCGGCCGCGACCCGGACGGCCTGGAGGTCCGGGTCTACGCCATGTGTCTGATCGGCGGGCTCATGGAGACCTCCCTGTACTGGGCGGAGAACGACCACCGGGACGACTTCACGGCCCTGATCGACCGCGCTCTGGACGTCATGGAGCACGGCCTGCCCAGCGAAAACCGCTGAGGCGCGGGCGCCGTCCCGTGCGATGCTGACGGGGTGAACCGACCCGAGATCCACGTCGAAGTCGCCTCCGCACTGCATCTGTTCGTGCCGCACGCCCGGCGTGCCGGAGCCACGCCCCTGGCCACGGACGGCGTCTCGACGCTCGGCCATGTCATCGAGTCCCTCGGCGTCCCGCTGACCGAGGTCGGCGCGCTGGTGGTGGACGGCCGCGAGGTGCCGCCGTCCCACATCCCGCGGGCGGGCGAGGCGGTGCACGTACGCCCGGTCACCCGCCCCCAGCGGGTCCCCGGCGCCCCCCTCCGCTTCCTCCTCGACGTCCACCTCGGCACGCTCGCCCGCCGGCTGCGGCTGCTCGGCGTGGACTCGGCGTACGAGTCGACGGACATCGGCGACGCGGCCCTCGCCACCCGCTCGGCGGCCGAGAAGCGGGTCATGCTCAGCCGCGACCGGGGCCTGCTGCGCCGCCGCGAACTCTGGGCCGGGGCCTTCGTCTACAGCACCCGCCCCGACGACCAACTCCACGACGTCCTCGACCGCTTCGCCCCCGCCCTGCACCCCTGGACCCGCTGCACCGCCTGCAACGGCCTGCTGAAACAGGCCACCAAGGCCGAGGTCGCCGACCAGCTCGAACACGGCACCCAGCGCACCTACGACGTCTTCGCCCAGTGCACCGAATGCGGCCGCGCCTACTGGAAGGGCGCCCACCACGACCAGCTGGAGGCGATCGTGGAGCGCGCCCTGGCAGAGCGTGGCTAGCGCTGGCGCCTGGCCACATCCCCCTTGTCACAGGCGATGCCGTCCCGGTTCCGGTCCAGCCCCAGGGGGTCGTCACCGCCGTTGACCTTCAGGCGGCCGTAGTGGTTCTGCTGGAGCCAGGTGCAGCGGGCGGCTGTTGTCCTCTTCACCTCCGGCGGGAACACCGTCGGCACGCACACGTTGACCGAGCCGTAGTGCCGGTCGCAGCCGGAGAGGGTGGGGCTGACCTGCTGTGAGGTCTTCTTCCTGCCGGGGCCCGACACCGTGCCGGACAGGGAGTCGGCGAAGGCGTGGATGTGCGGGGAGGCGGCGCCGAGGGCCGCCGGGCCCGTCAGGTGCACCCACTGGGCCACCGAAGGCACCCCGTTGGCGTCGACCGCGAAGAGCATGTACCAGCCTGGCGGGGCGATATTCGGGTTGTTCGTGACGTTCAGGTCCACGTTGTCGCCGTCCACCGACAGCGGGAGATCCACGAACCGCTGGTTCGGGTCGGAGGAGTGCGTGACCGCCGCCGGGCGGATCAGCTCCGCCTTGGCGATGGGCCGGTCGACGGTGATCCGCTGGGTGTCGCCGTACTTCCACTCCTGGTTGATCACCGAGGTGATCGTCGGCCGGGTGCCCTTGTAGAGGTAGGGCGGGGTGTAGATCGACACGTTGTGGTTCCAGCTGCCGTTGCCCGGGTTGTCGCCCGTCGCCATCACCCGGCCGTCGGGCAGCAGGAACGCCGAGGAGTGGTAACCGCGGGACTCGGGGTCGGCCGCGACCGGGTCGAAGGCGTTGGTGGCCGGGTCGTAGAGCGAGGACTCGTACACCGGGTTGGCGCGGTTGTGCAGGGCGCCGCCGGTCTCCAGCACCTTGCCGTCGGGCAGCAGCACCGCGGAGACGTACATCTTGCCCTGGTTGCCGGTCTCCGGCTGGGGCCCGCCTCCGAGGTCGACCGTGCCCTGCGGGACCGGCGGCCCGGCGACGTACGACGGGTTCGCCTGCTTGAGGTCGATCAGGTCGGTGAGCCGGTTCGCGTCGGGGTTGGAGTCGATGTTGCCGCCGCCGATGGTGAGGACCCGCTGGTCCTGCGCCGGGGGCAGCAGTACGGACGCCGACTGGTCGCGCTCGTCCTTGTTCTGCAGCCCCGGGATCTGTGTGATCGTGTTGGCGTCGTAGTCGTAGATCGCCGAGCCGGTGCCGGGGATGTTGTTGCCGAAGACATGGCTGCCCGTGTAGAAGAGGCGGCCGTCCTGCATCAGGATCATCGCCGGGTACAGGCCCCAGTACGACCAGGTCTGGTTGACCTGGGACATGGGCAGCCACTGGTTCTGCGCGTAACTGAACTTCTCGGCGGTCACCGAGCCGGTGGAGTCCTCCCGCAGCCCGCCGAAGGAGATGACGTCACCGTTGCCGAGTTCGGTCGCCGAGGGGTACCAGTGGCCGTCGTTGAGGTCGTTGGTCCTGGTGTAGGTCTCGGTCGCCGGGTCGAAGATGTACGAGTCCTTGAACCCCTCGTAGCCGTGCCCGCCCGCGACCGGGTACGCCTTGTTGCCGCTCAGCACCAGCACCCGCCCGTCCTGCAGCTGGACGTGGCCCGCGCAGAACATGTCCTTCGGGGTGGGGATCACCTTGTACGTGCCGTTCGCCGGGTCGTACACCGCGCTCGTGAACGTGCCCGCGTTGAAGTTCTCCTCACTGTTGCCGGAGCCGGCGATCAGCAGCACCTTGCCGTTGTTCAGCACGACCGAGTGCATGGAGCGGACCGGGTTCTGCGTCGGCAGGACCTGCCAACTGCCGTTCGCACACTGGTCGGTGGTGCCCGTGCACTGGGCCGGCGGGAGCGGGTCCGGGACCTGGTCCATGGTGTAGTCGTCGGTGGTCGCCGAACCGGTGCCGTAGACGGAGACACCCCAGGTGATGCGGTCGGTGCCGGCCGGGATCTGCGGGGTGCGGACCGTGGCCTGCGTCCAGGCCGACGCCATGTCGAGGGTCTTGAGGTCGGTCCAGTACTGCCAGCCGGCCGTGGTGTCGTGCCGGAAGAGGGTGATGTTGGCGTCCGGCGTCGTGGTCTTGTACCAGAGCCCGAGGTCGTACTGCTTGCCCACCGAGACGGCCGGCGCGCAGTCGACGGACTCCGTGATCATGGCCTTGCGGTCGCCGTCGACGCGGCGGGTCAGCGTGACCTTCATGGCCCTGGTCCCGGAGTGCGCGTCCGAGGTCGTCTCGAAGGTGAAGTCGTTGTCGCCCCAGCCCGACTTCTCCCAGCAGTACGGCATGTCGTCGCTGCCGGCGGTCTCGAAGCCGGGGTTTTTGATCAGGTTGGCGGCCTCGGCACTCTGCGGCGAGGCCAGGAGCAGACCGGCGGTCAGGGCGCCCACCCCGAACAGCGCGGTCCGTCTGCGGTATCTGCTGCTCACACGGCTCTCCTTGCTCGGCTCCCCCGGCGACGGGGGAGGTAGACCAGCGCCTCGGTGCCGGCGAAGCGCAGGGCGAACGTCATGACCAGCGCGAGCGCGGTGGCCGGCAGGGCGCCCATGCCGAACCGCCCGACGAGCAGGGCGATCAGCGGGATGCGCAGCAGCAGGTCGGCGTTGGCCAGCAGCGCGAACCGGCCGAGCCGGTCCCACCAGCGGCGGTGCGCGCGCCGGTCGCGGAACAGCAGCTGCTCGATGAGCAGGAAGTTCCAGGCGACCCCGAGCTGGTTGGCGAGGATCTCGGCGGGCACGTAGTTCAGGCCGAGGGCGGTGAGCGCCCAGAGCCCGGCGAGGTTCGGTACGAACCCGCTCGCGCCGATCAGCCCGAAGCCGACCAGGCGGGCCACCGGGGAGGCGGTGCGCAGGCCCGCCAGGTGGCGCAGGAAGCGGAAGCCCTCCCGGGCGGTGGACTTGGACTCGCCGGCGAACCGGTCCTGGAAGACGAACGGCACCTCGGCGACCTGCCGGGGGCGGCTGCGTACGGCCAGTTCCAGGAGGATCTTGTAGCCGAGGGGCCTCAAGGCCTCCGCCGTGACCGCGCTGCGGCGGATGGCGAAGAAGCCGCTCATCGGGTCGCTGATGCCGCGCAGTCTGCGCGGGAAGAGGGCCTTGGCCAGCCAGGTCGCGCCGCGCGAGACGGCCACCCGGTAGCCGCCGGCCAGACCCGCCCGGCTGCCCCCGGCAATATACCGGGAGGCGACGACCAGCCCGGCGTTCGCCCGCTCGCCGGTGGCCACCAACTCCGGTATCAGGGACGGCGGATGCTGGCAGTCGCCGTCCATGACGACGATCCACTGCGAGGTCGCCGCCCGCAGTCCCTCGACCACCGCCCCGCCGAGTCCGCCGACGGGTTCCTCGCGGTGCAGGACCGCCACCGGGAACGGGCAGTCCCGGGCGGCCGCGCGGACGACCTCGGGGGTGTCGTCGGTGGAGTCGTCCACGAAGAGGACCTCGCAGGGCAGCCGCGCGGGCACCGACTCGGTGATCCGGTGCAGCAACTGCCGGATGTTCGCGGACTCGTTGAAGGTCGGTACGACGATGGTGACGGCGCCGGGTTCGGGCACCTCGGTGGCTTCCAGACCGGGAACCGGTGCCGTGTACTCGCTCATCGGGTGCCCCCCGCTGTCTGGACCTGACGGATCTCGATGCGGTCGGGCCCGCTGCCGAACGTGGCGACCGGCGTGGAGTGCCGGATGGCGGCCCTGACGTTGGGCAGGTTCCTGGCGTCGCGGCGGACGGTCGGTGAGGCGACGACGTAGTCGATGTCCCGCCAGCCGTGCGGCATGGTCTTGGTGACGGCCGGGTCGAGGTCGGCCTTGTAGAACCAGATGGCGCCGAGCCCGGGACGGTATCCGGCGTGCACGAGGTCCAGCCAGAGGGCGTCGTCGACGAGCACGCGGGTGTGCTCCGGGTCCGCCACCTCGGTGCCGAGCCAGTGGGAGGCCTGCCGGTAGGGCCGGTTGGCGTCGGCGGTGACGGCGGTGCGGTCGCCGTCGTACCAGTGCGGTACGACATAGGCGCCGGCGGCGAGGGCGAGGACGGCGGCGAGCGCGTACCGGCCGCCGGTGACGTACCGCTTCTCGTCCTGCCGGCGCCATCTGGCGGTGACCGCGTGCGCGACGGAGGCGGTGGCGCCCGCGAGGACCAGGGCGAGGAAGGGCAGCGCGCCGATGACGTACATGGCGGGCAGATAGCCGCTCGGACGCAGCGCCACCGCGGCCAGCACGGCGACCGTGGCGGCCGGTCCGGCCAGGGCCCGGGCGGTGACCGACCAGCGCCGGGTGAGCAGCAGGAGCAGGGCCGCGGCGAGGCCGCCGAGGGGCAGGACGCGGTCGTAGTACAGCCAGGAGTGCAGGACACCGTAGGAGCCGGAGCCCGCGTCGAGGATGAACCCCGAGCCAGGCCTGGACATCTGGTAGGTGATGCCGTCCCACAGCGAGACGTGCCCGGCGCCCGGGAACAGCTCGCCCTTGAGCAGGGCGAACAGCGGGTAGGAGAAGCCGGCCAGAACGCACGCGGTGACGGCTCCGGTGAGGGCGAACTTGCGGGTGTCGCGGTGGCTGTGCCGCCACATGGTGACCAGCAGGGCGGGCAGGACGACGAGCATCGTCTCCTTGGTGAGCACGCCCGTGGCGGCGGCGAGGCCCGCGCCGAAGTGGTGCCAGAGGTGGCGGCTGGGCGAGGCGGCGAGGCAGAACGCCAGCAGCAGCCACATCACGGCGATGTTGTCGAGGAAGATCTCCCGGCTCAGGACGACCGCGAGCGGGGAGAGCCCGAACAGGGCCATGCCGAGTCCGGCGGCCCAGCGGGGCAGGGACAGCCGGCGGCCGAGGACGTAGACGAGGACCGCGCTGATGCCGCTGACGAGCAGCATGGTGAGCCGCATGGTGCCGACGGTCATCGAGCCGGGACTGATCGCCGAGGGGATCCAGCTGAGCAGGGCTATCTGGATCCAGCCGAGCGGCGGGTGGTCGTACCAGTAGGTGTAGTGGGCGAGGCCCCGGCCCTGCTGGACGGCCCAGGCCTGGGCGAGGTAGGTGCCCTCGTCGTCGCTGAGGGTCGGGTAGGCGGCGATGTTCCAGCCCTGGACGACGAGGATCGCCGTGAGCAGCAGGCCGCAGAGCAGCAGGTCGGGGCGGGAGGAGCGGAGTCGCGGCGGCGGGTTTGTCCGGCCGGTCGAACGGCCCTCCGGCACAGGTGGGCGCTGCGCGGGGACCTTCGCTGCGGTCACCGCGGGAAGTGTGGAGGTCACGCAGGAACGTCCTCTCGGATGGGCTCGGCCGCGGTGAGGTGCGCGCCGACGTGCGTGGTCAACTCCCAGTCGTTACGGCCGCGTTGCTCGCGCCACACGGCGCGGATCGCGGCTCCGGCGAGGAGGACCTGGTAGAAGGGCCCGCCCACGATGAGCTTCACGTAGTGGACGAGTCGGACCTTCAGGCCGTACTGCTTGCCGAAGTCGTGCAGCCCGACCACCTCGAAGACGAAGGTGACGGCGGCGGTGACGAGCGGCAGGAAGGTGAGGAAGGCGACCCCGACGGGCACATCGAGGAAGAGCGCGACGGCCGCGTTGAGCGGGATGATCACGCCGGAGAACGCCTGCATGAACGGGGTCATCAGGGTGTACCGGGCGAGCAACCGCTGTCCGAATCCCGGGAGTTGCCGCCAGTCCTTCTTCCGGTACACCTGCAGGAAGCCCTGGTTCCAGCGGGTGCGCTGCTTGAGCAGCGACATGAGGGAACCCGGGGTCTCCTCCCTGGTCACCATGTCGGAGTCGTAGGCGACGACGACCTTCTTGCCGACGGACGACAGCCGGACGCCCAGGTCGCAGTCCTCGGCGAGGCAGTTCGGGTCCCAGCCGTCCGCTTCCCTGAGGACGCCGGTCCGCACGAAGACGGTGTTGCCGCCGAGCGGGATGAAGCCCTTCTGCGCGTGCAGGTGCAGCCGGGAGCGGAACCAGAAGAAGTACTCCAGGCAGTTGCGCAGGCTGTACCAGCTGGAGTGGAAGTTGATGAGTTGTACGCCGCCCTGGACCACGTCCGCTTGCGTCGTCCGGAAGGCGTGGTCGACGTGGGCGAGCAGTTCCGGGTGGACCTGGTCCTCGGCGTCGAAGACCCCGACGACGTCACCGCGGCAGTGCGGCAGCGCCGTGTTCATGGCCTTCGGCTTGTTCTTCTTCTCGTGGGTGTCGACGACGACCCGGACGCGCGCGTCCCGTGCGGCGGCCTTCTCGGCCACCTCGGTGGTCTCCGGGTCGTCGTGTCCGACGATCACGATGATCTCGAAGTCGGTGTGCGTGGATTCCAGCAGCCGCTGGATGGTGTGGTCCAGCACCGCCTGCTCGTGCCGGGCGGGCAGCAGCAGTGAGAACGACAGGTGTTCGTCGCCGTCCGGTCTGCCGAACCGGGTGGAGGCCAGCACCTCGGGCGTACGCCACGCGTGCATCTGCCACCACAGGGTGAAGGCCGCCATCCAGAACAGGGCCAGCGAGACGGCAGCGATGAAGACAGACGTGAGCAAAAAGATCCCCCCAGATCCCCAATTACCCCCTGTGCAGGCAACGGTGAGTGACCACCCGTCAACCCGCTGTGGAGAGACTAGGGGGGATCTGTGAAGCGCGGGAGCTCTTCCGATAAATAGATTGTTTCGGAACGGTGGTGCGGGTAGCGGGATCTATCCGAACACGTGCTCCCTTTCGGACAGTTCACACCGTCCCGCGCCGGGATTCCGGATGCTCAGGCGCTGTTCAGGGACGCACGGAGCCGTTCCGGATCGGTCGTCGGCGCGTCACAGGTGAAGTTACGGCAGACGTACGCGGTCGGTTCGCCCTGCTGCAGGGGCCGGTCGGCGAGGAGCGGGAACTCGTCACTGTCCGCAGCCCCGACGGCGACGACGGCACCCGGGGCGGTGCCCAGAAGTGCCGTACGGTGCAGGGCGGCCGTCTTCTCGTCCGCGAGGGCGGATACGGCTCCGGTTCCGGGTCCCGGTCCGACGACGGCGACCTCCTTGGGCCCGTCGAGGAGGGCCTCGGCGACGGCGAGCCCCCAGCCGATGAACCGGGGCACGCGCGGCCCGAGGGTCTTCACGACGCCCAGCGCCCGCTCGGCGGCGGTCCGGTGCGGCTCGGACCCGGTGTGCGCGGCATAGCCCAGCAGTGCGCCCGCCGCGGCGGTCCAGCCGGACGGGGTGGCGTTGTCGGTGGGGTCCTGCGGCCGGCGGATCAGCCGCTCGGCGTCGGCGGCGGTGTCGAAGAGCGCGCCGGAGGCGGGGTCGGTGAAGCGGGCGAGCACCTGGTCGAGGAGCAGTCCGGCGAAGTCCAGCCAGACGCCCTCGCCGGTCACGGACGCGAGCGCGAGGAAGCCCTCGGCGACGTCGGCGTAGTCCTCCAGCACGCCGGCGTTCGCGCCGACGCGGCCGTCCTTGCTGGTGCGGGCGAGCCGGGCGTGCTCGTCCAGGTGCACCCGGACGAGCAGGTCGGCGGCGGCGAGGGCGGCCTCGACCAGGTCGGGCCGGCCGAAGTAGGCGCCGGTCTCGGCGAGCGCCGCGACGGCGAGGCCGTTCCAGGCGGCGACGACCTTGTCGTCCCGGCCGGGTGCGGGGCGCCGCCGCCGCTCCTGGAGCAGGCGCTCCTTGACGGAGGCGATCTTCTGGGCGTCGAAGACCGTGTCCTGCTGCGGGAGTTGGAGGACGGACTGCCCGTGCTCGAAGGTGCCCTCGTCGGTCACGCCGAAGTACCGGGCGGCGAGGTCGCCGTCTGTGTCGCCGAGGACGGCGCGCAGCCGCTCGGGCGTCCACACGTAGTACGCGCCCTCGACGTGCCGCCCGGTGCCGTCGTCGCTGTCGGCGTCGAGCGCGGAGGCGAACCCGCCCTCGTCCGTGCGCAGTTCGCGGACGAGGAAGTCGGCGGTCTCCAGGGCGACGCGCCGGGCGAGATCGGATCCGGTGGCCCGCCACAGGTGGGCGTACACACGGCACAGCAGCGCGTTGTCGTACAGCATCTTCTCGAAGTGCGGCACGACCCAGTCGCGGTCGACCGAGTAGCGGGCGAACCCGCCGCCGAGCTGGTCGTAGATCCCGCCGCGGGCCATCCGCTCACACGTGTCCTGCGCCATCTGCAGCGCGCCCTCGGCGCCGGTCCTGGCGTGGTGCCGCAGCAGGAACTCCAGCACCATGGACGGCGGAAACTTCGGCGCCCCGCCGAATCCGCCGCGCTGCGGGTCGTACTCGCGGGTGAGCCCGAGGAGGGCCTGGGCGAGCTCCTGCTCACCGGGCGGCTGGGCGCCCTGGTGGCTGATCTCCCGCTGGGCGAGATCGCGGACGATCTTCCCGGCGACCTCCGCGACCTCGTCACGACGGGTGCTCCAGGCCTGCTGCACACCCTCCAGCACCTGCCGGAAGGAGGGCATGCCGTGCCGGGGCGCGGGCGGGAAATAGGTCCCGAAGTAGAAGGGCGCGGCGTCCGGGGTGAGGAAGACGGTCATCGGCCAGCCGCCCTGCCCGGTGGCGGCCTGTACGGCCTCCATGTAGACGGCGTCCACGTCCGGGCGTTCCTCGCGGTCGACCTTGATGTTGACGAAGTGCTCGTTGAGGTAGTCGGCGGTGGCCTGGTCCTCGAAGGACTCGTGCGCCATGACGTGGCACCAGTGACAGCTGCTGTAACCGACGCTCAGCAGGACGGGTTTGTCCGTCCTGCGCGCCTCGTCGAACGCCTGAGCCGACCAGGGCCACCAGTCGACCGGATTGTCGGCGTGCTGGAGGAGGTAGGGGGACGTCTCGTGGGCCAGTCGGTTCGGCATGCCTCCATCCTGCCCCACACGTTCCGGTCAGTCCTGCGACGGCTCGGCCTTGCGGACCGGGCGCACTCGTGCGTGGTCATCGTGGCGGGGTCGGAACCCGTCCTCCGCTGCGAAGCCGGCCGCCCGTCGGACGGTCGGCACGAAATCCTCACCGCACCCGCTGATCGTCACCCCCTCGCCATCCCGTCTCACCCGAAGGACACTCGTAGACAACGGAGTTGGCACCGGAGGGGGACGGGACATGCGGGACGGCCATCGAGCGGAGGCCGAGCGGCTGCTGGTACGGGCCGTCGAGGAGGAGGTACGGCGCTCGGGCGGGCGGATCGACGGCCAGCTGCTGCTGTCGCGGGCGCGCGGTGCGCTGGAGGCGATGGCGGGGGCGGCCGGCGAGGAGTACGAAGCGTACGTCCGCGCACTAGAAGAGACCGAGGCGGGCCGGCTGACCTTCGGCCAGCGGTACGCCCGCGCGGGCGCCGGAACCGCCCTGCTGGTGGCGGTGGCTGCCGCGGTGGCCGCGGGCGTGGCCGACCTCTGCCTCGGCACCGGCGTCGGCCCGGCCGTCGGCGCGGGTGTCACCGCGGGCGTGGTCGGTGCCGCCGCCTCCGTGGTGAAGGTGGCCGGCGCCCATCTGCCCGCCGCGCACCACCGCGCGGGCGCGGCCGGCCAGCCCGGTGGGCCCGAGCAGCTTCGGCTGCAGTGGCTCACCGCGCTCGAGGTGCGCGGCATCCGCCCGTTCCTCGACCAGCAGCGGGTGCTGACCGCCTCCACCGCCCCGAAGAAGAAGGGCGGCCCGACGCTGCGCGGCGCGGACAAGAGCGCGGCGGCCCGTCGGCGTACGGTGCTGGAGCAGTCGTTCGGGCAGCTGCCGGTCGCGGACGGTCCGTTCGCGGGGCGCCGGGCGGAGCTGGCGCGGATCCGGCAGTGGGCGCAGGCCGCGCGGGCGGCCACCGAGACCCGGCCCACGGTGGTCGTGCTGCACGGCGAGCCCGGCTCGGGCCGGACCACGCTCGCGGTGCGCGCGGCGCACGAGCTGCGGGACCACTTCCGTGGCGCGGTGGTGGTGGATCTGCGCGGCGGCACACGGGAAGAGGCGCCGCTGGCGACGCGGGACGCCCTGCTCCACCTGCTCAACCGGCTCGGTGCGCCCCGCGAGCAACTGCTGTTCCGGGAGCGCTCCTCCCCGGACCAGCAGGTCAAGCGGCTCGGCGAGCTGTACCACCAGCATCTGTCCGGCCTGCCGGTGACGATCGTGCTGGACGACGCCTCGGACCCGGAGCAGGTGCGGGCGCTGGTGCCCGAGCGCTCCGACAGCCTGGTCCTGGTCACCGCCCGCAGCGCCCTGGACCTGCCCGCGGACCTGCCGGCCTGGGTGCACGATCTGCCGGTCGAGCCGCTGGACGCGGCGGGTGCCGAGGACCTGCTCAGCGCCGTCGCCGAGGACGCGACGGGTCCGTACGACGCCGAGTCCGCCGACCGGATCCGGGACCTCACCGGCGGGCTGCCGCTGGCGCTGAGGATCGCCGGCTCCGCGCTCGGCCCGCGCTCGCCCCGGCAGCTGGCCACGGACCTGGGCGCGTACGGCCCGGTGGAGCCGGTGGAGCGGGCCCTGTGGCTGCGCTACACCGACCAGCCGGAGCCCGCGCGCCGGCTGCTGCGCAGGCTCGCGCTCGCGGGGCGGGCCTCGCTGGGCGCCGCGGCGGCCGCCGCGCTGCTCGCCACGGACGAGGCCGAGGCCATGCGCCACCTCGTCGCCCTGGCCCGGGCGGGCCTGATCGACCATGTGCGCGGCAGCCGCTACCGGCTGCACGACCTGGTGCGTGCCTTCGCCCAGGCCCGGCTGCTGGACGAGGAGGACCCGGCCGAGCGCGCGGCGGCGCAGGAGCGGCTGATCGTGAACTACGCCGACCTGGCCGACTCGGTGCTGCGCCTGGTCGACGGGAACGTGTCGACGCGCTCGCACCAGTTCGGCCCGCACGGTTTCACCTCGCTGGACGAGGCGCTGCGCTGGCTGGACGACGAGTCCAGCTTCATCACCGCGACCCTGCGCCACGCCGAGGGCGTGAACGAGTCGGCGGTGCAGAACCTGCTGGGCGCGCTGTGCGACTACTGCCTGCTGCGCGGCGACCTGTACCGGCTCGGGGAGATCAGCGAGCTGGCCGAGGCCGTGGACCAGGGGCTGCTGATGCGCTCGGTGCAGTGGCGCACCGGTATCGCGGCCCGGCAGCTGGGCGAGCTGGACAAGGCGCGCACCACGCTGGCCTCGGTGGTGGACCTGTACCGGGAGGCACACCATGACGCGGGGGCGGCCCGCGCCCTGTGCTCGCTCGGGATCACCCTGCACCACCAGGGCAACCTCACCGAGGCCGCCGCCAGGCTGCAGGAGGCGCTGGATCTGCAGGCGGCGCCGGAGCTGGCCACGGACCGGGCCTGGACGATGCACGCCCTGGCCGCCGTCCAGCGCGACCGAGCCCGGCTCGCGGAGGCACAGGACCTGCTCACCCGCTCACTGGTCCTGCACCACGAGGGCGGTTCGGTGCACGGCGAGGCCTGGGCGCACTTCCAGCTCGGCCAGCTGGCCCTGCGGATGGGAGACGTACCGCGTGCGGAGACCGAGCTGCGGGCGGCCCTGCAGCGGTACGGCCGGACGCACGACGCGCGCGGCGAGGCCTGGGCGCTGACCCAGCTGGCCCGGGCCCGTCTGGTGGCGGGCGACGCCTCACCGGCCGTGGAAGGCCTCCGGCAGGCCGCCGCCCGGCACCGGGAGAACGAGGACGCGCGCGGCGAGGCCTGGACGCTGTACTACCTGGGCCAGGCGCTGGAGGAGACCGGCGACCTGGATCTCGCGGTGCGCGACCTGGAACGGTCCCGGACGATGTTCTCCCGGATGCGGGACGGCTACGGCCTGGCCTGCGCCCGGCACCACTCGGCGCGGGTCACCCGCGACCAGCGGGCCGCGCAGACCGGCGGCTTGCGCAACTCCGGCTTCGCCCGGCAGCTCCTGATGGACGCCCGGGCCGACTTCCAGCGCATCGGTGTCGCCCACGGCGAGGCGTGGACCTGCCTGGAGCTCGCGGTGGTCGACGCGGGCAACGCCCGCACCCAGGCCGCGCTGGCCCTGTGCGACGAGGCGCTGGAGCTGTTCGCCTCCTACGGCGACCGGCGCGGCGAGGACTGGGCCCGCTTCCTGCGCTGCACCCTGCTGCCCTACGCGGCGCCCGGCGGGGCGGAGGTGGGCACGGCGGTGGCCCAGGAGGAGCTGGCCCAGCTGGCCCGCGCCGGCCATCCGCTGCGGGACGAGAAGCTGGCCGACTACGTCCCGGCGTACGCCCTGCTGCTGGAGCGCGGGGTCAGTCTGGAGGACGGCTGGCAGGCCTGGCGGCTGCGCATGACTCCGGACCGCCATGCCCGGGAGGTGATGGGGGTGGCGGTGCCGGCGGAGCGCTGAGGTCCGGGTCAGCCCCGCTCGGCCGCGGAGTCGGCCTTCTCGGCCTTCCCGGCCTGCTCGGCCTCGGGGTCCGGGGGCTCCTTGAAGTCGACCTTGTTCATGTGCTTGCTCATCGACTTCATCAGGCCCCACACCGCCAGGGCCATCACCGCGAAGACGATGAAGCCGAGGACACCGGGGGTGACCTTGTTCTGGTCCACCTCCTTGGCGAGGGGGACCAGATGCGTCACTGCCAGGCTCACGCTTGCGCTCATGTCAGGCATTGTCCCGGATGCCCGCGAAGAGGTCGTCCTCGGGGAGGGAGGTGTCGACGAGCGACTTCGCCAGCTCGTACTCCTCCGTCGGCCAGACCTCCTTCTGGATCTCCATCGGCACCTTGAACCAGCCGCCGTCGGGGTCGATCTGCGTGGCGTGCGCGATCAGCGCCTTGTCGCGGATCTCGAAGAAGTCCGCGCACGGAATGTGCGTGGTCAGGGTGCGCTCGGTGCGCTGCATCTCGTCCCAGCGCTTGAGCCACTCCCCGTACGGCGACTCCAGGCCGCGCGCGAGCATCGCGTGGTGCAGCGCCTCGGTGCGGGGGCGGTTGAAGCCCTGGTTGTAGTACAGCTTCAGCGGCTGGTGGGCGGGGCCGAACTCGGACTCCGGGTACTTCTCGGCGTCCGCCGCCCCCTCGAACGCCACCATGGAGATCTTGTGGGTCATGATGTGGTCGGGGTGCGGGTAGCCACCGTTCTCGTCGTAGGTGGTGATCACCTGCGGGCGGAAGGAGCGGATCCGGCGGACCAGTTCACCGGCCGCCTTGTCGACGTCCTCCAGGGCGAAGCAGCCCTCGGGCAGCGGCGGCAGCGGGTCGCCCTCGGGCAGGCCGGAGTCGACGAAGCCGAGCCACTCCTGCCCCACGCCGAGGATCTCCCGGGCCTCGTCCATCTCCTTCTTGCGTACCTCGTGGATGTGCTCCTCGATGTACGTGTCGCCCTGGAGCTTCGGATTGAGGATGGACCCGCGCTCTCCGCCGGTGCAGGTCACCACCAGCACGTCCACCCCCTCGGACACGTACTTCGCCATGGTGGCCGCGCCCTTGCTCGACTCGTCGTCGGGGTGCGCGTGAACGGCCATCAGTCGCAGCTGGTCAGTCAAGACTCAATCCTCGGTCAGTCGGCGCCCCGTGTCTTCGGCGCGATCGGCGGCTTCTATAGTGACGGAATCGGGGGGCGAATAATTCCGGGACCGGTTCTGCCGAGAGGACGATCATGAGCACGGCGAGCGCGCGGCTGCCCGAGGGGCGCTACGGCCGTTCCTCGGACGAGCGTGCCGACCGCAAGCTCAAGGTCGCCGGTGCGGTGCTCGGCGCGGCCCTGCTCGCACTGGTCGGTTACTTCGCCTACCACTATGTGGTGGAGAGCAGGATCAGCGCCCAGGTGATCGCCTTCGACGCCACCGACAACGCGGTGAAAGTGCACCTGGAGGTCCGCAAGGACTCCGGCACCTCGGGCTACTGCACCCTGCGCTCCCAGGCGGCGGACGGCTCCGAGGTGGGCCGGGCCGACTTCCGCTTCACCGGGTCGGCCACGCGTATCGACCAGGTCGTCACGCTGCGTACGACGGCGAAGGGCACCACGGCCGAGCTGCTCGGCTGCCATACCGGCTGACCGGGGCCGGGACACTCCCCGGCTTCACCCGGAATACGTACACGCTGACCTGCGTTGATGTGATTCTGATGGCTTATGTCCTCCCCCTTCCGGCCTTGAATTGTTAGGCTCGTGGTTTCGCCCACCCGAGAGGGAACATTCTTCTGGGTAGGGCGATGCTTTGTATTCCCAGTACCGACGAGGAGCACCCTGTGACCCAGACCAGCGAGAACGTCACCTGGCTGACCCAGGAGGCGTACAACAAGCTCAAGGACGAGCTTGAGTACCTTACTGGTCCTGCGCGCACGGAGATCGCCGCCAAGATCGCGGCCGCGCGCGAGGAGGGCGACCTGCGTGAGAACGGCGGGTACCACGCGGCCAAGGAGGAGCAGGGCAAGCAGGAGCTGCGTGTGCGGCAGCTGACCCAGCTTCTGGAGAACGCCCAGGTGGGCGAGGCCCCGGTCTCCGCCGACGGTGCCGTCGCGCCGGGCATGGTCGTCACGATCGCCTTCGACGGTGACGAGGACGACACGATGACGTTCCTGCTCGCCTCCCGCGAGTACGCGAGCGCCGACATCGAGACGTACTCGCCGCAGTCCCCGCTGGGCGCCGGCGTCATCGGCCACAAGGTCGGCGAGGACGCGGAGTACGAACTGCCGAACGGCAAGAAGGCCTCGGTGCGGATCCTGAAGGCCGAGCCGTACTCGGGCTGATCCACCCACCCCATGTGACCTCCAGCCCCCGGCGTCCGGCGGATCCCGCCCGACACCGGGGGCTGCGTCATGCCGAAGCCGTGCCCGGAGCCGTCAGGCGGTGGCCGAGCGGTACTTGCGGACCGCGAGGGTGCGGAAGACGAGGATGATCAGGACTGAGTAGATCAGCGAGGCCCAGACCGGGTGCTCCATCGGCCAGGCGTGCGAGGTGGACCGGCCAGGGTTGGCGAAGAGCACACGGCAGGCCTGGGCGGTTGCACTGAAGGGGTTCCACTCGGCTATGTGCCGCAGCCACGGCGTCATGTGGCCGGGGTCCACGAAGGCGTTGGAGATGAACGTCACCGGGAACAGCCAGATCAGTCCGCTGGACGTGGCCGCCTCCGGGGTGCGCACGGACATACCGATCAGCGCGCCGATCCAGGTGAACGCATAGCCGAGCAGGAGCAGCAGGCCGAAGGCGGCGAGCACCTTGCCGACGTTGGTGTCACCGTCGGACCCGACACGCCAGCCGACCAGCAGGGCGACCACGGCGAGCACGACCAGCGTCACGGCCGTCTGCACCAGATCGGCGAGGGTGCGCCCGGTCAGCACGGCGCCGCGTGCCATCGGCAGGGAGCGGAAGCGGTCGATGAGCCCCTTGTGCATGTCGTCGGCAATGCCTGCGCCGGAGCTCGCGGTGGCGAACGTGACGGTCTGCGCGAAGATCCCTGCCATGAGGAAGTTCTTGTAGTCCACGGCGCTCGCCGAGCCGCCGATCTGCATGGAGCCGCCGAAGACGTAGCTGAACAGCACCACGAACATGATCGGCTGGATGAGCCCGTAGATGATCATCTCGGGGAAGAGTGTGCGTGGGTGTGGTTCTGGTTGCAGCAGGCCCCGTCGTCGTCTTCGTGGGTCTCCAGCGCCTCCAGCTCCAGGGCCGCGAACTTCGGATCGATACTGCCCGTGACCTCCATGGGAGGCAGGACCAAGAGCGGCGGGACAGGGACGCCGCCAGCGCCCTTCAGAGCGCCCATGGCAGCCTGCCAAGCACCCGAGGTGCGCCAGCCCTCCGCACGCCGTCGCACGGCGCTCCAGGAGTTCCCGGAGACCTCCACCTCGTTCCATCGGGCAGCGGTCCGAAGCTTCCACAAGATCGCTTCGAACATCTCACGCTTCGGTGTCCAGTTCTGGCGAGAGTCCGGGAGGACGGCGTCAACCGTCTCCCACTCCTGATCACTGACCTTGAGAGGCACCAGCGTGCCCGTCTCCCTGTGCCACTCGGTGAGGGGGTCGGCGATCCCCTTCCGACGCGTCTGTCCCTTGCCGGTCATCTGTACGCGGATGTCCAGAAGATCAAGTAGGTCCCGGCGCTGATCGGCCGTGAAGGAGCCCATCTCGGTTGCCTGCTCCTCCACCAAGACAATGATCTCGTCGGCGCGGTGCTGCTGTTCTTCGGCTTCTCGGAGCCAGCGAGCCAAGCGCTCCCGTTCAGCGGTCAGCTCGTCTTCCTTCGCTTGGAGGGCTTGCTTCACTTCCCGGATGGTGTCCTCATCGATCTCACCTCCGGCGCCCTCGCCAAGCTCGTCTTCGAAGAGCTGGGTGAGCTTCGCGAGGATCTGCCCCTTGCGGCTGGACCGCTTCTTCTCGATCTGCGCGTCCAGCTCAGCGAGTCGCCTCCGGTACGTCTCAGCGCGCGCCGGGATCGCCCCCAACCACTTCGAGGCAAGAGCCCTGAACTTGCCCACGTCGGAGAGTAGGGCCTCAATCTCGGCCCAGACCGCCTTCTCGACGTCGGGTGCAGGGAGTTCCGCGCACTCACACTCCAGCCCCAGCCGCTTGCCCATGCACCGGTAGTAGCCGATGGGAGAGTCGGCGGACTTTCCACCCGTGTAGTAGCCGCCGCACAGCGCGTGCATGCGACCGGTGAGCAGGTAGTGAGTCAGATGCTTCTTCTTGAACGAGCGCCGGTTGAGGGCCTTCCGCAGAGCTTCGACCCGCTTCGGATCACTGATCGGTCGAGGCACCTCGATCCGAAAGACCTCGAAGGTCTCCTCTTCATCGTCTTCGGCGGTGCGCTCGATGCGGAACTCCACGTATCCGTCGAGAGCTGTGGAGTTGAGGCGCTTGGCGAGGTTGGTACCGGTCCACGGCAGGCCCTTGCGGGTGCGAGAACCAAGGTTGTTCAGGTGCTCGGCAGCTTCGTCACGTGAGTAGCCGAGGTCTACGAGCAGACTCGTCGCAATGTTGATCACTTGCACTTCGTCCTCGCAGAGGACAGGGATCGCCTTGCCTCTCTTGCCGCTGAGGGTCACGCCGTACGGAGGCTGTCCGAGAGGCCAACCGCCGGCCGCCAACTTCTGATCCCGGCCACCCATGGTTCGCTCAAGGATCAGCGTGTGCTCCAGCTCTGCCATGTACGACAGCAGGCTGAGCATGATGCCGAACAGTTCATCATCACTGTCCAGACGGCCGTCCGCCGTGGCAACCCTGATGCCGTGGTGCTTAGTGGCGTTGAACACCCAGAGGTGGATGTCCTCCATGGTCCGCCCGATGCGGTCCAGCTTGCCGAAGACAACGAGGTCGATGAGACCCTTTTCGATGTCTTCGGTCATCGCGTCGAGTTCGGGGCGAGAGTCCTTCTTTCCCGACTCTCCACCATCGACGTAAATCCTGTGAATCTTGTACTTGCCAGGACCGAGCTTGTAGTTCAGCCATGCCTTGCATTGATTATCCTGAGTGTCGAGGCCGTATCCCTCAATCTGCTTCGCTGTCGACACTCGAAGGTAGATGGCTACCCGAATCACGCCCCGAGCGGTCCTGCGCCCGCGCATGACGGTACCCTTCCCCATGTCAGTCCCTTCGTGACTGGCAGGCTGGTCCACGACCGGCCTGGCCCCAGGGGGTGCCCGCCCCCTGGGGTCTCTATGTGATGCTCACTCAGGTTAGCTGTCTTACCGGCTACTCGACAGGCCGATTTTGGTAATCATCAGACTTCTTGGGTCTGTTGGGTAGTCGACCAAACAAGAGATCGACCAAAAGCTGCTCTTCATGTTCCCCCCACTCGACAGCGCGCCATCGCGAAACCACTTCTCCGGGGTGCGCCTGTCTCCGTTTCTTCGGGCAGCTCATTCGTCCCACCCTCGATCGGCCATGGTTTCCCGGGCGAACACTCGGTTTTAGTTAAGGTCTTCGGCGATTCCGGCGGCGAGTTGAGCAGCACCAGGGGTGTGGCCGGAGCCCACGTAGTGCCAGGCAACTTCTGTGACTGTGTTCTCTCCCAACTCCCTCTCATCCGCGCTATGCGAAGCACGGGCAGCACGCAACGCTGCGTAAGTAGTGGAGTAGGCCCGGGATTTGGTGAGGATGTGGCCCCGGTAGCCGAGGGTATGAGCCCAGGCCCTGAGGCGGAGGGCGTCGTACTCGGAGAGGCCGCCGAGATGCCAACACGCACGCATCAAGGTGCGGACATGTTCGCTGACGCGTGCCAACCCGATCTCTGCGCGGCCGGTCAATGGGTGGTCTACGCCAGCGCCTGTCTCACTCGCTCCTTTGGTGACGTACTTGGCCACGTACGCGGCCACCGCGTCATCATCGGGGCCATCGCCGTGTACGTGCAGAGGCCGGACGTCGACTTGTACGCCCCAGCCCACCCATGGCTGGTGGACTCTATAACGAGGTCGGCCTACTGATTTCCCTGAATGAAATCGGCCGCAGCGTGGTTCTTTACTCCGGGATCTTCATTGGCTCAATATCCCTCCCTAAGAATATCTTGAAGCATTTCAGCTCCCTCGCAGTAGATGCTGCTCATCACCTCGGAGGCGCCAACCTTGAGGGAATGGATGAATACTGGGAGAAACATAAAGTGGAATAATGCACCTTCAAGGCCAGCGGACCCGCAATGGCCAAGGCAGGGCGGGAGCGCGGCCATCGACTGCTGGCACCGGCACTGAGTTCACGGTCCGGCCTCTTCCATATCAGCTCGATCACGCAGCATCTTCGGGGTCGATCCACATGCCGCGGGCCTCGATCGGCAGTCCGCCGCCATCCCTGACTGACCGCTGCCATTTGCTGCTGTTGGTGTCAGACGCTGGTGTCAGCTCCAGCCGACGACGTTGGCAAATGCCAGATCTCCGAGCTTAGAGATTGTCTCACGTGGCGAGTTTCGCGAGTTTCTTGTAGCAGGTCAGGGCGGCGGCCAGGCCGAGGAAGGCGAGGAAGTGGGAGCCCTTTCGC
>NZ_JBSFIH010000021.1:0-142921 GCF_053597455.1 Streptomyces sp. NPDC001393 | reverse complement strand
CTGCCGTGGGGCGATCCGGTGGAGCAGAAGCATCACTGGTGGGAGTTCGGGCACTGGGCGAAGTCGTTCCTGTGGGACGGCATCTGCGTGGACGGTATCTGGGGCACGATCAAGGGCCTGGGCACGCTGGTGGGTTTCCAGGGCTGGGACGCGATGAAGCAGGCCTGGAAGGGCCTGGCCCAGCTCGCCACCGGCCTGGCGTTCATGTCGGATCCGTTCCTGGGAGCGCTGTTCTGGGCGACGCCGGACAAGTACATGCCGTCCTGGCTGCGTGAGTCACGCAACACGATGAAGCAGACCGGCAAGGCACTGCTGGCGTGGGACGAGTGGGGCAAGAACCCCGCCCGCGCGGCGGGTGCGGTCACGTTCAACGTCCTGACCACGGTCTTCACCGACGGCGCGGGCGCGGCGGCGTCCGGGGCGGGCAAGGCCGGCGCGGTCGCCAAGGCCATCTCGGTCGCCGGCAAGATCGGCAAGTTCATCGACCCCATGACCTACGTCATGAAGGGTGCCGGCGCGGGCCTGTCCAAGATCGGCGACATCACCAAGGCCCTCAAGGGCGCCGGAAAGATCGACATCCCGAAGCTCCCCGACAACGCCATCACCCTCCCCGAAGGAACGATCCACCTCCCCGACGGCACCGTCCACCTCCCCGAGGGCGCACCGCTCCCCAAGGGCGGCATCGAACTCCCCAACGGCACGGTGCAGTTGCCCCACGACGCACCCCTGCACCCCGCGGGCACCGATCCCCTGCACACCCCCGAGGGCGAGCCGCAGCTGTTCGCCGACAAGGACGGCAACATCGTCGACGAGCGCGGCAACGTGCTCATGCACCACCAGGGCGGCCCCCCGGACATCACCACCCAGCCCCACACCAGCCCGGACCTCCCCCGCACCCCCTCCCCGGCCAGGGAACCCGCCCTGGTCGGCGCGGGCGCCCACACCGCCGACACCGCCGCCCACGCCGGCGACCACATCAACCTCGGCAACAGCCTGGACACCAACCTCGGCGACACCGGCCGCACCAGCGAGCACACCCCGACCACACCCGGCGTCCACGCCGGCGGCGACATACCCGGCGTCCACGCCGGCGACCACCTGCCCGGCGGTCACGCAGGCGACCGACTTTCCGGTGGCGGCGCCGATCACCTGCCTGGCGGTACAGCCCACGAGCACGGAACCGGGCCTGCCGCCAGCCATGAAACGCCCCACACTGACCAGAGTGGTCACCACGTCGACGGTCCCGTTGGACATGGCGACGGCCCCCACGAGACCGGCGGTTCCGTTGGTGGATCTACGGAAGTGCCGAGTGGGCACGGTCGCGGTCCGACAGTGGCAGGCGGCCACGGCCCTGGCCACGGCCACGAGCCGCCGTCTGTGAGTTACAGCGAGGGAGACGAACGGCCATCCGCGCCGACAGGACGCATGGAGCCCGGTCAGGAGGCAGCGGTTGCCGAGCAGCTCGCGCGAGCCAAGATGGCACCTCATGATATTGAGAAGTCACTCGCTGGACTTCGTAAGAGCCAGTACGGTGCCGGAATCGCACGGTACATCGCTGAAGGAAACCTGGCCGACCTTCCTGGCTACGATGACCTCCTGTCTCAGTGCAAGCAGGTCAGCAAGGACAGCGATATGACTCCTGCGGTATACATGGCGATGGAGCATGCAACAGATCTCCAGGCTCATGGCGTTGAGGGGTTGGCGCTGGAATTGAAGAAGCCGGAAGTCGGTCTGGACTTGGACGTGCTGGTGAGATCCGGCGACCGAATTGAATACGGTGTGCAGCTCAAGGATGTGAAGGGCGTGGCGGGTCTCAACAGCGCAACGAAGGGTATCGCTGCGAAGCAGTTGAGGGGGCCCATTGACGGTCTCAAGGTTGCAATCTTGGACGTGCATGACACCAAGGCGGCGCTCACAGAAAAGATCCTGGAGCGTATTGCTGCCCGCGCTAAGATGACAGAGGCCACCTTCGTGCTGCGATTCGAGGATGGTTCGATTACTATTCCGGCCAATGGTCCTACCTATCCATAAGGAAGAGTTCATGTCCATGCTCATGCGCGCACCGCGTGAATGCGCGTCCTGGTTCTGGGATCTGGAGGACTACGCATCACCCGGACTGCAGTCAGCGCTCATGACCGCGGCCCAAATGGCCAGTGTTCTACGGAAACATGATCTACTGGCGCCGGATAACCTGGAATGGGCATGGTTTATTCCTGGACTGGGTGGCGCGCCCGCGATGACCCGTTTGCACCTGCTGAGGCCGCTTGACGATGAGCAAGTGATTCAGCGCATCCAAGAAATGCGTCCAGTTGGCTATCCGGAAGCTTCCGTGGGCGATCTTCTCGTGGCAGGGCATGGTGTATGGCTCGATAGTCACGGTGCGTCACGGCGTGAGTACCGTCTCGTGGAGCTGACTGTTTCCCCGGAACCTCTTGGACTGTCCGCCGAAGTTTCTGTCTTTCATGACATCTGGGGCCCGTTCGACTTCCACGGCACTCCGCATCCGGAAGTGCACCAGCGGAATGCGCCGCGGCTCGCTGCTGCGCTCAAGGACCTGGAGACCCTGCTTGGCGTGATGGCTGAGCCCGGTGAGCCTACGTATTTCGGCAGGGCGGAAGGCTACGGGGTCGGCGAGCCGGAGGTTGAGGACGGACGCGGCCCGGACCTGACCGACCAACTTTGAAAGGCGCGCAGGTACAGACTTACGTCGACGGCCTGCCGGTCGGACTGGGTTGGTATTTCACTCCGGAGGGAACGCTGTAATTGCCACTACACCCGTCGCTCGCTGGGTCTGGGGCCAGGGCTTCGGCGTAGTCGTGTGACGTCCGGTTCGTGACGATCTGTCGGACAGCCCTGGTCGGGAACGCAACAGGCACGGCCTCCAAGATCATGGAGTTCTCGACGCCCCGTGATCCAAGTGGAAGACCGTGCCTGCCGACGCATCATCGCCGATCCCGTCTGCTCTTGACCAGCTCCGCCAGCAGCCCGAGCCCCGACCTGGAGAGATCCCCGGGCTGCTGGAACGGCTCGCGGAGGTGCCAGACCCACGTGATGCACTCGGAGTCCGCCACAAACTGGCCGCGGTGCTCGCCCTGACCGCGTGCGCCGTGCTGGCCGGGGCGGCCTCGCTGCTGGCAGTCGGCGAATGGCGGAGACGCGGCTGGGATCATGGAGTTGGCCGAGGGACTCGGAACGGCTCTGTTCCCTGTGGGGTATGAGGCGTCGGAGTGCGGAATTCTGTTGGTGGATGAGAAGGGCCGTTTCTTCCACCTTCACCACACGGGGGGCTATTACTCGGGGCACGACGAGTTCGACGCGTTCTCGCGGTTCCTGCAGGGCCTGGAGGATCCCGACGCCGAGGACTACTTCGTCTGATCGCTGTCGTCGGCCCGGAGCACCGGCTGCAATGTGACGGCCCCGCTGTCAGACCCGCCCGGTACCGTCGGATCATGGCTCAACAGGCGGGGACCCAGACCGGTGAGCGGCGGCTCGCTGTGCTTGAAGGCGTGCTGGAGCGGATCACGTACGCCAATGAGGAGAACGGATACACCGTTGCCCGGGTGGACACCGGCAGAGGCGCCGGTGATCTGCTCACGGTCGTCGGTGCGCTGCTCGGTGCCCAGGTCGGGGAGTCCCTGCGGATGGAGGGGCGCTGGGGGTCGCACCCCCAGTACGGCAAGCAGTTCCATGTGGAGAACTACACGACCGTGCTGCCGGCGACCGTCCAGGGCATCCGGCGTTACCTCGGGTCCGGACTCGTCAAAGGCATCGGACCCGTCTTCGCCGACCGGATCACCCAGCACTTCGGGCTCGACACCCTCCGGATCATCGAGGAGGAGCCCAAGCGGCTCATCGAGGTGCCGGGCCTCGGCCCCAAGCGGACCAAGAAGATCGCCGAGGCCTGGGACGAGCAGAAGGCGATCAAGGAGGTCATGCTCTTCCTCCAGACCGTCGAGGTGTCCACGTCCATCGCCGTGCGGATCTACAAGAAGTACGGCGACGCGTCGATCCGGATCGTCAAGGAACAGCCGTACCGCCTCGCCGCCGACGTCTGGGGCATCGGGTTCCTCACCGCCGACAAGATCGCCCAGTCCGTCGGGATTCCGCACGACAGCCCGGAGAGGGTGAAGGCCGGGCTGCAGTACGCCTTGTCGCAGTCCGCCGACCAGGGCCACTGCTTCCTTCCCGAGGAGCGGCTGATCTCCGACGCGGTGAAGCTGCTCGCCGTCGACACCGGACTTGTCATCGAGTGCCTCGCCGAGCTGGCCCAGCCGGCACAGGAGGGCGAGGACCCGGGTGTCGTACGGGAGAAGGTGCCCGGGCCGGACGGTGGCGACTCCGAACCCGTCACCGCCGTGTACCTCGTCCCCTTCCACCGTGCCGAACTCTCCCTCTCCTCCCAGCTGCTGCGTCTCCTGCGCACGGACCAGGACCGGATGCCGGCTTTCCAGGACGTCGACTGGGACAAGGCCCTCGGCTGGCTGAAGACGCGTACTGGGGCCGATCTCGCCCCCGAGCAGGAGGCCGCCGTGAGGCTCGCGCTCACCGAGAAGGTCGCCGTGCTCACCGGCGGGCCCGGCTGCGGCAAGTCCTTCACCGTGCGCTCGATCGTGGAGCTGGCCCGGGCCAGGCGCGCCAAGGTGCTGCTCGCGGCCCCCACCGGGCGGGCCGCCAAGCGACTGGCCGAGCTGACCGGCGCCGAGGCCTCCACCGTGCACCGGCTGCTGGAGCTGAGGCCCGGTGGGGATGCCGCCTACGACCGGGACCGGCCGCTCGACGCCGATCTCGTGGTGGTCGACGAGGCCTCCATGCTCGACCTGCTGCTCGCCAACAAGCTCGTGAAGGCCGTGCCACCCGGCGCCCACCTCCTCTTCGTCGGGGACGTGGACCAGCTGCCCAGCGTCGGCGCCGGCGAAGTACTCCGTGACCTGCTCGCCGACGGCAGCCCCCTCCCCGCCGTCCGGCTCACCCGGGTCTTCCGGCAGGCCCAGCAGTCCGGCGTCGTCACCAACGCGCACCGGATCAACGCGGGGCAGCATCCGCTCACCGACGGGATGAAGGACTTCTTCCTCTTCGTGGAGGACGACACGGAAGAGGCCGGGCGGCTCACGGTGGACGTGGCCGCCCGTCGGATTCCGGCCAGGTTCGGGCTCGACCCGCGCAGGGACGTCCAGGTCCTGGCCCCCATGCACCGGGGCCCGGCCGGCGCCGGCGTGCTGAACGGGCTGCTCCAGCAGGCCGTCACGCCCGGCCGGCCCGATCTGCCCGAGAAGAGGTTCGGCGGCCGGGTCTTCCGCGTCGGCGACAAGGTCACCCAGATTCGCAACAATTACGAGAAAGGGAAGAACGGTGTCTTCAACGGCACCGTGGGTGTCGTCACCTCGCTCGATCCGGTCGACCAGCGGCTCACGGTGCTGACGGACGAGGACGAGGAGGTTCCGTATGAATTCGACGAACTGGACGAACTGGCCCATGCGTACGCGGTGACCATCCATCGTTCGCAGGGAAGCGAGTATCCCGCCGTGGTGATTCCGGTCACGACCGGGGCATGGATGATGCTCCAGCGGAACCTGCTGTACACCGCGGTCACACGCGCCAAACAGCTGGTCGTCCTCGTCGGTTCACGCAAGGCGATCGGACAGGCGGTGCGCACGGTGTCGGCGGGACGGCGGTGTACGGCCCTCGACTTCAGGCTCATCCAGGGTCATCACGAAAAATGATCGATCAAATGAGTCACGAAGGTCACAGAGCACTTCCAGATGCCCCCTTCGAGGGGGCAGGATGAGCAGGTTGGCGGCACTGAGTGCCGCCAATAGGCCCAATGGTCGACCCCGAGTGCACTCTCCTGAGCCAAATGGGGGATGGTAGAGACAGTCAGGGCACCTCGAAGATGAGGCACTACGTCGGTGAGGGAAGACGTGAGCGACAACTCTGTAGTACTGCGGTACGGCGACGGCGAGTACACCTACCCGGTGGTCGACAGCACCGTCGGCGACAAGGGCTTCGACATCGGGAAGCTCCGCGCCCAGACCGGTCTGGTGACTCTGGACAGCGGGTACGGCAACACGGCCGCCTATAAATCCTCGGTCACCTACCTCGACGGCGAGGCGGGCATCCTCCGCTACCGCGGCTACCCCATCGAGCAGCTGGCCGAGCGCTCCACCTTCCTCGAGGTGGCGTACCTGCTGATCAACGGCGAGCTGCCCACCGTCGACGAGCTCTCGACGTTCAAGAACGACATCACGCGGCACACCCTGCTGCACGAGGACGTCAAGAACTTCTACAAGGGCTTCCCGCGCGACGCCCACCCGATGGCCATGCTGTCCTCGGTCGTCTCGGCGCTGTCCACCTTCTACCAGGACAGCCACAACCCGTTCGACGAGACGCAGCGCAACCTCTCCACGATCCGGCTGCTCGCCAAGCTGCCGACGATCGCGGCGTACGCGTACAAGAAGTCGATCGGCCACCCGTTCGTCTACCCGCGCAACGACCTCGGCTACGTCGAGAACTTCCTGCGCATGACCTTCTCGGTGCCGGCGCAGGAGTTCGACCTGGACCCGGTCGTCGTCGCCGCGCTCGACAAGCTGCTGATCCTGCACGCCGACCACGAGCAGAACTGTTCGACCTCGACGGTCCGCCTGGTCGGCTCGTCGCAGGCCAACATGTTCGCGTCGATCTCGGCCGGCATCAGCGCGCTGTGGGGCCCGCTGCACGGCGGTGCCAACCAGTCCGTGCTGGAGATGCTCGAAGGCATCCGTGACTCCGGCTCCGACGTCGACACCTTCATCCGCAAGGTGAAGAACAAGGAGGACGGCGTCCGTCTGATGGGCTTCGGCCACCGGGTCTACAAGAACTTCGACCCCCGCGCCAAGATCATCAAGGCCGCCGCGCACGATGTGCTGTCCGCGCTGGGCAAGGAGGACGAGCTCCTCGACATCGCCCTGAAGCTGGAGGAGCACGCGCTGTCCGACGACTACTTCGTCGAGCGCAAGCTGTACCCGAACGTGGACTTCTACACCGGTCTGATCTACCGGGCCATGGGCTTCCCGACCGAGATGTTCACGGTCCTGTTCGCCCTCGGCCGCCTGCCGGGCTGGATCGCCCAGTGGACCGAGATGATCAAGGAGCCGGGCTCCCGCATCGGCCGCCCGCGCCAGATCTACACGGGCGTGGAGCTGCGCGACTTCGTGCCGGTCGAGGAGCGCTGACACCTGCCGGTGAGGGGCGCCGCGTTGGTGGTGCCCCTTGTTGGTGTTTCCCCTCCGGGGGGCGAGGGGGCCGCGTTTGCCGGTGCCCCTCGCTGGAGTAAGTGCTCTTGGCCGGGCGCCCAAGCAGGTGTCGCTGAAGGTGCGTGGGTGGCCGGCGGTCGGGGCCTTGGCGCACCGTCGTAGACGCACGAAGGCGCACCGTCGTAGACGCACGAAAGCGGAAGGCGCCCTGGCGCCGGTCCCCCCACGGGCCGACGACCAGGGCGCCTTCCCATGTCCCGGTGCGGATTCCCCCCACGGGATCCGGCCGGGCGCTCGGAGAGGACAGCGCCTGAATCGCTGTCGTGAGCAGAATGAGCAAAACTCGTCCTGCCCCAGTGACGCGCTGCGATCTGCCGGGACAACGCACGCAGGGAGGGCCGCTCAAAGCTTCCCGGCGCGCGTGCCCCGGCAACGCATCTCTGAGGAAGTCCCCCAAGACATCCCCAGATGCCAGTCAGCGCCCCCCAAGACGCTGGGCTGACATCGCCAAACTTAGACCTTCGAACCCCTTCGATGGTTACGTTCGCATCACTGTGATCTGCGTCTCTTGCATATGTCCTTTAGGTGCGCAAGAGCCCCGATACGGCGATCGGAGTCCAAGCGTAAGGATGATGCGCGAGCCTTGTGAAGAGCTTATGTGAGGCTCGCGCCGGACTCTAGGGGGTCTCTTACTTCGACTGCGGCGAACCGCCGGTAACCCCAAGGGACTTCAGCGGAAGCGGCGCAACCGCAGACTGTTGGTCACCACGAAGACCGACGAGAAGGCCATCGCGGCGCCGGCGATCATCGGATTGAGCAGTCCGGCGGCGGCCAGCGGCAGCGCCGCCACGTTGTAGCCGAAGGCCCACGCCAGGTTGCCCTTGATGGTGGCCAGCGTCCGTCGGGACAGCCGGATGGCGTCGGCCGCGACCCGCAGGTCCCCGCGCACGAGAGTCAGGTCGCCGGCCTCGATCGCCGCGTCCGTGCCGGTGCCCATGGCCAGGCCCAGATCGGCGGTGGCCAGGGCGGCCGCGTCGTTCACGCCGTCGCCGACCATCGCCACGGCCCGCCCCTCGCGCTGCAGCCGTCGTACGACGTCCACCTTGTCCTCGGGCAGCACCTCGGCGAACACGTCCCCGGCGTCGATGCCCAGTGTGCCCGCCACCGCCTCGGCGACCGTACGGTTGTCCCCGGTGAGCAGCACCGGCTTCAGGCCCAGCGCGCGCAGCTCGCGCACCGCCTCCGCGCTCGTCTCCTTGACCGCGTCGGCGACGGCGAGGACCCCGCGGGCCCGCCCGTCCCAGCCCGCCACGACGGCCGTACGGCCCTGCTGCTCGGCCTCGCGTGCCGCACCGGCCAAGTCCTCGGGAAGATCGTCGTAGAGGCGCCCGACGGCCACCTCGCGGCCGTCCACGCGCCCGCGTACGCCCCGCCCGGGGACGTTCTCGAAGTGCTCCACCGGCGGGAGCGCGCCGGCCCGTTCCTCGGCGCCGGTGGCGATCGCGCGGGCGACGGGGTGCTCGGAGGCGTGCTCCAGGGCGCCGGCGAGCCGCAGCAGCTCCTTCTCGTCCTCGCCGTCGGCGACGTACACCGCCTGGAGGGTCATCCGGCCGGTGGTGACGGTGCCGGTCTTGTCGAGGACGACCGTGTCGACGCGGCGCGTGGACTCCAGCACCTCGGGGCCCTTGATGAGGATGCCGAGCTGGGCGCCGCGGCCGGTGCCGACCATCAGCGCGGTCGGTGTGGCCAGGCCCAGCGCGCAGGGGCAGGCGATGATCAGGACGGCGACGGCGGCGGTGAACGCGGCGACCGTGTCCCCGGTGACGCCCAGCCAGACGCCGAAGGTGCCGAGTGCGATGAGGATGACGACGGGCACGAACACCGCGGAGACGCGGTCGGCGAGCCGCTGCACCTCGGCCTTGCCGTTCTGCGCGTCCTCCACCAGCCTTGCCATCCGGGCGAGCTGGGTGTCGGCGCCGACCCGGGTGGCCTCGACGACGAGCCGCCCGCCCGCGTTGACCGTGGCGCCGGTGACCCGGTCGCCCGGGCCGACGTCCACCGGCACCGACTCGCCGGTCAGCATGGCCGCGTCCACCGCGGAGACGCCCTCGACCACGGTACCGTCGGTGGCGATCTTCTCGCCGGGCCGTACGACGAACCGGTCGCCCACGGCCAGATCCGCCACCGGGACCCGCATCTCGCGCCCGTCCCGCAGTACGGCGACGTCCTTGGCGCCCAGCTCCATCAGTGCCCGCAGGGCCGCGCCCGCGCGCCGCTTGGAGCGGGCCTCCAGGTAACGGCCGAGCAGGATCAGCGCGACGACTCCGGCGGCGACCTCCAGGTAGATGGTGGAGGCGCCGTCCATCCGCGAGACGGTGAGGCGGAACTCGTCGTGCATGCCGGTCATGCCCGCGTCGCCGAAGAACAGTGCCCACAGCGACCAGCCGAACGCGGCCAGTGTGCCGACCGAGACCAGGGTGTCCATGGTGGCGGCGCCGTGCCGGAGGTTGGTCCAGGCGGCCCGGTGGAAGGGGGCGCCGCCCCAGACGACGACCGGCGCGGCGAGCGTCAGCGAGAGCCACTGCCAGTTGTCGAACTGCAGCGCAGGGACCATCGCGAGCAGCACCACGGGTGCGGCGAGCAGCGCAGAGACGAGCAGGCGGTGCCGCAGGGCGCCGAGTTCGGCATCGTGCCCCGAGGCCCGCTCGGAGGCCTGCTCGGAGGCCTGTGCGGATGTCTCCGGTGCAGGCTCCGGCGGTGGCGGCTGCTCGGCGGTGTAGCCCGTCCTCTCCACGGTGGCGATCAGGTCGGCCACCCGCACGCCCTCACCGAAGGCGATCTTCGCCTTCTCGGTGGCGAAGTTGACGGTGGCGCTGACGCCCTCCATCCGGTTGAGCTTCTTCTCCACACGGGCGGCGCAGGAGGCGCAGGTCATCCCGCCGATGAGCAGCTCTACTTCGGCGGTCTCGCCCGTGGTTATGGCTGTCTCTGCGGTGGTGCTGGTCATGTCCGGACTCCAGACATCGGACCGGACCGTACGGAGCCAGTATCAGCTGGTCGGCACGGCCCGGTCGGGGAAAGGGAGAGTCTTGCTCAGGCCCGGCCGGCCAGCTCGAAGCCGGCCTCGTCCACGGCGGCGCGCACGGCGTCGTCGTCCAGCGGGGCCTCGGAGACCACGGTCACCTCGCCGGTGGACGCGACGGCCTTCACCGAGCTGACGCCGGGGAGCTGGGAGATCTCGCCGGAGACGGAGCCCTCGCAGTGGCCGCAGCTCATGCCGGTCACCTTGTAGACGGTGGTGACGGAGGCCGGGGTGTCGGTGTGGGCGGTCATGTCGTTACTCCTCGTCGAGGTGTGTGGGGCCGGTGGGGCCCGCGAGCGAACCCCACGCTCCTCACACTATACCCCTAGGGGGTACCTCACCAAGAGGAGTCCCGGCGTGCCAGCGACCGCACCCAGCCGATCCCGGCCAGGGCCACCAGCGCCAGGCCGCCGACCGAGAACAGCGTGAACAGGTGCTGCTGTTCGGCGCTCGGCCGGACCAGGTACCCCGGTACGAACAGCCGGCTCTCCGCTTCGGTGCCGGTCAGCCGGGCGACCACCCAGGCCGCCACGCCGTGCGTGGAGTCCCACAGAGCGTGCAGCAGGGACACGCCCAGGAAGGTGCCGACGGCCGGCGCGGAGACGCGGAAGTACCCGTTCAGGCGGCGCCGGGCCAGCAGCACGCCACCGGCGATCGCGGTCCACAGCCCGTGCCCGAAGGGGGCGAGCGGCCCGCGCAGGATCTCCGTCTCCAGCAGGACGCGCAGATCGGTGCCCTCGCCGGCGAGAGCCGCGTGGACGGCGTACCCGGCGCTCTCCAGGCCGGCGAAGCCGAAGCCGACGGCCGCGCCGAGCACCAGTCCGGCGCGCAGCCCGCGGACGGCCGGCTGTCTGCGCAGCACGAACACCAGCGCCCCGAGCTTGGCGGCCTCCTCGACCAGACCGACGCCGAGGAGGATCTCCGGCGCAGGACGCAGCGGATACGACTCCGTCAGCGAGGCGCCGAGCACGCCGAGGGCCCCGCCGGCCAGGAAACAGCCGAGGATCGCGCTGACGCCCAGGTCACGGCCGTGCCGTTCGTACGCCCACAGCACGAAGGCGACCGGCACGAGAAGGCTGCCGAGCAGGATCAGTGTCGGCAGCAGCGTGCTGTTCCGCGTCTCGTACGTGACCCACGCGGTCAGCGCCCACAGGGCGAGCCCCCCGCCCAGACAGCGCCGCCACAGGCCCGCGGCGATGCGGGGGTACGGCGGTGGCGGCTGCTGGGGGCCGGGGATGCGGGCCTTGGGCGCGCCGGGAGGCGGGGAGTGACTCACGGGGGTCCCCTCGGGCAGCGGCTGGGCGATTTATCCGCACTCTAGGCAGATGTGCCAGGGGTTGCAGTCCGGGGGGCCTTCTGGGGGTATGGGGCCTTCTGGGGGTGTGGGGGGCGGGAGCTCGGTGCGCGGGGGCCGGGGTGCCGGGATCACCCGCCGGCCGGGCGGCCGCCTGGGACGCCCAGGCCGGTCGGCCCCCGAGGTGTCCTCAGTCGGTATCAACGCCCGCTGACGGCCGCTGACGAGCGCCCCCGGTGCCGCCCTCCGTGTCACCCGAGGCCGAGCCTCTCGCCCACCAGGGGTTGCAGGTAGCGGACCAGGACGTTCTTGATCTCCTGGACGTAGGCCGCGCGCTCGGTGTCCTCGTGGGCGAGTACCAGTTCGAGGCCGGACTTGTAGATGCCGAGGCAGACGTGCGCCGTGCGGGTGACGTCGGCGGGGGTGGCGTCGGGCATGAAGGAGGCGAGCAGGTCCTCGATCCGGCCGACCAGCGTGGTGTGCAGCTGGTCGTGCGTCTCGGCCATCCGGCCGGGGATGTCGGGGCCGTGCATCAGCGCGAAGAACACCGGGTGCTCGGTGTTGAAGGCCATGAACCGGTCGATGGCGGAACCGATGGCCTCCTCCAGCGGGGTGGCGGGGTCGACGGGGGCCAGTGCCTCGCCATAGGTCTCCCGCATCTCGTGGACGAGCCGGTCGCCCAGCTCGATCGCGATGGCCTCCTTGTTCGGGAAGAACTGGTAGAGCGTGCCCGGTGAGACGCCGGCCTCCCGGGCGATGGCGTTGGTGCTGGCGGCGGTGTACCCGGTGGTGCAGAAGACCCGTGCGGCCGCCTCGAGCAGCTGGGCGATACGGCGCTCCCCGCGGGCCTGCCGGCGACGCGGCTGCTCCTTCTGTGTCTGCGGGTTGTCGGGCACGCGTTATCCCCAGCTCTCCGAACGTGATTGACAAACACGAGTGGCCGCTCGCATTCTGGAGAAACGCGAGCGATCTCTCGTGTTTGCCAGTCTATGGGCAATGACCGACTCATGCTCCCTGCCTGCACAGACATGGGTCACGGTGAAGGGGACACCGCAAGATGACCGAAGTCAACACGCCGCCGCGGACCGGAGAGGGGGCGCCCGAGGGAGCCCCGCAGCGGCCGCCGGAGGGCACGCCACCCCGACCCGGCCGCTACACCCGCTTCGTGACCGCCCGCCCTCGTCTGTCACTCCTGGTGGCCCTGGTGCTCACCGCGCTCGCCGTGCTCGCCGGCAGCGGAGTCGCGGACCGTCTCGGCAGCGGCGGCTGGGAGGATCCGGCCGCCGAGTCGACGTACGCCACCAAGGCCCTGGAGCGCGAGTTCCCCGCCTCCCAGCCGAACCTGCTGCTCCTGGTCGACTCGGGCCGCGCCTCGGTCGACGATCCGGCGGTCGCCGTTGAGGCCCGCGACCTGGCCGGCCGGCTGGCGGGGGAGAAGGGGGTGACCGGCGTCGGCTCCTACTGGCAGAGCAGATCACCGGCCCTGCGCGCCAAGGACGGCCATGAGGCGCTGATCGCCGCCCGCATCTCCGGCGACGACAACGCAATGGGCCGGACGCTCGACCGCATCGCGCCGCACTACCGGGGCGCGCACGGCCCGGTTCGCGTGAGGATCGGCGGCATCGTCGCGGTCCGGCACGAGATGCAGACGATCATCAAGGAGGACCTGGCCCGCGCCGAGATGATCGCCCTGCCGATCACGCTGGTGCTGCTGGTCATGGTCTTCGGCAGCGCGGTCGCCGCCCTGCTGCCGCTCGGCATCGGCATCGTCGCCATCCTCGGCACCAACGCCGTCCTGCGCGGCCTGACCTCCTTCACCGACGTCTCCGTCTTCGCGCTCAACCTCACCACGGCCCTCGGCCTCGGCCTGGCCATCGACTACGCCCTGTTCATCGTCCGCCGCTTCCGCGAGGAACTGTCCACGGGCGCCGACCCGTTGACAGCGGTCGGTACGACCCTGCGCACTGCCGGCCGCACGGTCCTGTTCTCCGCCCTCACGGTGGCGGTGTCCCTGGCCGCCATGATGGTCTTCCCGCAGTACTTCCTGCGGTCCTTCGCCTACGCCGGCATCGCCGTGGTCCTGCTCGCCGCGGCCGCCGCCCTGATCCTGCTCCCGGCCGCGCTGGTCCTGCTCGGCCACCGGGTCAACTCCCTGGACATGCGGCGCCTTTTCCGCCGACGCCGCGCCCCGCAGCCCGCCGAGGGCACCACCGGGACCACCGGCACCCCCGGGACCGCCTGGGCCCGAGCCGCCGGCCTGGTGATGCGCCGCGCACCCCTCTTCGCGCTGGGCACCAGCGTCCTCCTGGTCACCCTCGGACTGCCCTTCCTGGGCGTGAAGTTCGGCACCGCCGACGACCGGCAACTGCCCTCGACCGCCGAGTCCCACGTGGTGCAGGAGCACATCCGCGAGGGCTTCCCAGGCAGCCCCGGCGGGGGTCTCGAGGTCCTGGCCCAGGGCAGGGCCACCGCCGCCCAGTACGCCGCCTACAAGCAGCAGGTTGCCGCCCTGCCCGAGGTGGCCCGCGTCGACGGCCCGCTGGTCAAGGGCGACGCCGCCTACTTCACGGTGCAGCCGAAGGGCGAGGCCGTCGACGACCCGGCCCAGCGCCTGGTCGGCGATCTGCGCTCGTTGCACACTCCCTTCGACGCCAGGGTGACCGGCACGGCCGCCGTCCTCGTCGACACCAAGCACGCGATAGGCCAGCGCCTGCCGTGGGCCGCCGCCTTCATCGCCGTCGTCACGCTCCTGCTGGTCTTCCTGCTCACCGGAAGCGTGCTGATACCCGTGCAGGCCGTGGTGCTCAACGCGCTCAGCCTGACCGCGATGTTCGGTGCCGTGGTCTGGGTCTTCCAGGACGGCCACCTCTCCGGCGCGCTCGGCTTCACCAGCTCCGGCTCCATCGAGACCACCCTGCCCGTGCTGATGTTCTGCGTGGCCTTCGGGCTCTCCATGGACTACGGCGTGTTCCTGCTCTCCCGCATCAAGGAGGAGTACGACCGCACGGGCGACCACGACGCGGCGGTGCGGCACGGACTCCAGCGCACCGGCGGGCTGATCACCGCGGCGGCGGTCATCCTCGCGGTGGTGATGGTCGCCATCGGCACCTCACGGGTGACCAACACCAAGATGCTCGGCCTGGGCATCGCCCTGGCGGTCCTGATGGACGCCATGGTGGTCCGCAGCCTGCTGGTACCGGCGATCATGCGACTGACGGGAAGGGCCACTTGGTGGGCGCCGGCGCCGTTGCGGCGCATACACGAACGGTTCGGCCTGAGTGAGGGCGGTGGGGGAGCGACCAGCCACGACGAACCGGAACCGGCGGCACAACCCGGCGGTTCCCGAACGGTCTAGTCTTCGCGGAGGTTTCCGAAAGGAGTGCGGATGCGCGCGGTGGTGTTCGAGCGGTACGGCGAGCCGGCCGAGGTGCGGAACGTACCCGACCCGGAACCCGCGGAGCACGGTGTGGTCGTCCGCGTGGAGGCCACCGGCCTCTGCCGAAGCGACTGGCACGGCTGGATGGGCCACGACCCCGACATCACGCTGCCGCACGTCCCCGGGCACGAACTCGCCGGTGTCGTCGAGTCGGTGGGCTCCCGGGTGACCGGATGGCGGCCCGGCGACCGGGTCACCGTGCCGTTCGTCTGCGCCTGCGGCACCTGCCCCGCCTGTACGGCGGGCGACCAGCAGGTGTGCGAACGCCAGACCCAGCCGGGCTTCCACCACTGGGGCTCCTTCGCCGAGTACGTCACACTCGACCACGCCGACGTCAACCTGGTCGCGATCCCGGACGACATGGCGTACACCACCGCCGCCGCCCTCGGCTGCCGCTTCGCCACCGCATTCCGCGCGGTGGTGCAGCAGGGCCGGGTGGCGGCGGGGGAGTGGGTCGCGGTGCACGGCTGCGGCGGGGTGGGGCTGTCGGCGGTGATGATCGCGGCGGCGTCGGGAGCGCGCGTGATCGCCGTCGACGTGTCGCCGGAAGCCCTGAGCCTTGCACGGATGTTCGGCGCCACGTGGTGCCTGGACGCGGGCCGGGTTCGCGACAGGGTCGCCGCCATCCATGAGCTGACCGACGGGGGCGCCCATCTCTCGCTGGACGCCCTTGGCTCAGCTGCCACCTGCGCGGACTCCGTGAACGGCCTGCGCCGCCGCGGCCGGCACGTCCAGGTGGGGCTGCTGCCCTCGGCCGACGGCACCACCCCCGTCCCGCTGACTCGTGCCATCGCGCTGGAGCTGGAACTCCTCGGCAGTCACGGCATGGCCGCTCACGCGTACCCCGGCATGCTCCGCCTGGTCCGCGCCGGTGTCCTGAGCCCCGACCTCCTGGTGAGATCCACCATCCCGCTCGACGCCGCACCGGCGGCCCTCGCGGCGATGGGTACGGCACCGGGGGCCGGGGTCACGGTCATCGAGCCGTGGGGCTGAGGGCCGTACGAGGAGCGCACCGAGGAGCGCACCCACTCCAGTGTGAGGAGGCGCAGCCGATTCACGGTGCGGGTCAGTCCGGTCGGCGGCCGCGGTTGCCCGGCCGGGAGGCGACCCAGGCGCGGACGGTGTCGCCGTACCAGTAGGGCTTGCCGCCCTCCACATGGTCGGGCGGGGGCAGCAGCCCGTGCTTGCGATAGGACCGTACGGTGTCCGGCTGCACCTTGATGTGCGCAGCGATCTCCTTGTAGGACCAGAGCCTTTGGTCGGTCATGAGTTGCACCTCCCTGCGCGCGCCACAGCGGCGACCGGGGGCGGCCGTCGGGGGAGCCGGGCGCTGAGCTGGCGATCACCAAGCCTGTGTCCGGTGAACGACGCAGAGTGACCAGGGGCAGCGGCTGTCGTCACGGCGTGACGCACAATTCGCGTACACGAGACATGTGTGACAGGGAGGGGTTGTTTGTGACACGGACGCCACAAAGGCGCACACCGGGGCGTCGGCGGGCGCGTTACGGGCGCCCTACACCCCGCACGACCGAAGAAACGCCCGAGTCCGCCGGGCGATGGGCAGCGGCGCATCCGGAGCGCAGGGATACATGTCCTGCTCCACGATCGCGAACAACTCGACCCCCAGCCGCTGCGCAGCCTCCAGCACCGGCCCCAACTCCGGTACGCCACGCGGAGGTTCGCACATCACGCCCTGCGCCACCGCGGGCCCGAACGGCGTCCCCTTGGCCCGTACGTCAGCCAGGATCTCCGGATCCACCTGCTTGAGGTGCAGATAGCCGATCCGTTCCCCGTACGTCTCGATCAGCTTGACGCTGTCCCCGCCGCAGTACGCGTAGTGCCCGGTGTCCAGGCACAGCGACACCAGGCCGGAGTCCGTGCCGTCGAGGAAGCGGCTGACGTTCTCCTCGCTGTCGATGTGGGTGTCGGCGTGCGGGTGGACGACGATCGTCAGCCCGTAGCGCTCCCGCACCTGTCGCCCCAGCCGCTCGGTCAGCGAGGTCAGGTTCCGCCACTGCTCGGCGGTCAGCGTGTCGGGCTCCAGTACCTCGCCCGTCTTGTCGTCGCGCCAGAAGGACGGGATGACGACCAGGTGGCGGGCGCCCATCGCCTGGGTCAGCGCCGCGATGTCCGACACGTGCGCCCACGTCTTGTCCCACACGGACTCACCGTGGTGCAGGCCCGTGAAGACGGTGCCGGCCGACACCTTCAGGCCGCGCCGCGCGGTTTCCTCCGCGAGCACCGCGGGGTCGCTGGGGAGATAGCCGTAGGGGCCGAGCTCGATCCACTCGTAACCGGAGCCGGCCACCTCGTCGAGGAAGCGCTGCCAGGGCACCTGCCGGGGATCGTCGGGGAACCACACGCCCCAGGAGTCGGGCGCGGATCCGATCCGGATCCGGGACAGTGAGGAGGAGGGTGACAACGACGTCATGGGCGCCAGCGTGCGGGCGGCCGGAAAGTCCTGTCAAGAGCTGGTCCGAATGTCTGGACAAAACATTGACAGGGTTCGCCGTACAGGACTAGAAAGCCGGGGAGAGTCATGACGAAGGGAAGCCGATGGCCTACGACCTGATCACCATGGGGCGGATCGGAGTGGACCTCTACCCGCTGCAGACCGGCGTCCCGCTCGCCCAGGTGTCGTCCTTCGGCAAGTTCCTCGGCGGGTCGGCGACGAACGTGGCGGTCGCCGCGGCCCGGCTCGGCCGGTCCACCGCCGTGATCACCCGCACGGGCGACGACGCGTTCGGCGCCTATCTGCACGAGGCGCTGCGGGGCTTCGGCGTCGACGACCGCTGGGTCACCCCGGTCCAGGGGCTCCCGACCCCGGTCACCTTCTGCGAGGTCTTCCCGCCGGACGACTTCCCGCTCTACTTCTACCGGCAGCCCAAGGCGCCCGACCTGGAGATCGACGCCCACGAACTCGATCTCGACGCGATCCGTGACGCCCGTATCTTCTGGATGACCGGCACCGGCCTGAGCGAGGAGCCCAGCCGTACGGCCACCCTCGCGGCCCTCGCCCACCGGAACAAGTCCGGCATCACCGTCTTCGACCTCGACTGGCGGCCCATGTTCTGGACCGACCCCGATGCGGCCCGCCCCTTCTACGCCGAGGCCCTCAAGCACACGACCGTCGCCGTCGGAAATCTGGACGAGGTCGAGGTCGCCACCGGCGTGCGCGAACCGCATGCGGCCGCCCGGGCGCTCCTTGGGGCCGGCGTCGAGATCGCCGTCGTCAAGCAGGGGCCCAAGGGTGTCCTCGCGGTCAGCTCCTCGGGCGAGTCCGCCGAGGTGCCGCCCCTGCCCGTCGACGTCCTCAACGGCCTCGGCGCCGGGGACGCCTTCGGCGGCTCCCTCTGCCACGGCCTCCTCGAGGGCTGGGACCTGGAGACGATCATGCGGCACGCCAACGCGGCCGGCGCGATCGTCGCCTCCCGCCTGGAGTGCTCCTCCGCGATGCCCACCCCGGACGAGGTGGCCGCCGCGCTCGATGCCGGAGCGGTGCTGTGAGGGCGGGCCGGGTGGCAGGCACCCACACCGAGGGCGGGTCCGGCCCCGACACCACCGCGGCCGCCCGCCGCGAGGGCGCCGCGGGCTCCCTCCGCCCCCACGTCGACGTGGCCGAACTCGTCCGCATCCGTACCCACCACCCCGAGGCGATCGCCGAGGCCGCCGCGCGGCGTGCTCGCAGGCCGCTCCTCAACGACAACGGCAGGCTGATGATCGTCGCCGCCGACCACCCCGCCCGGGGCGCGCTCGGCGTCGGCGACCGCAAGCTCGCCATGGCCAACCGTGCCGACCTGCTCGAACGCCTCTGCCTCGCACTGTCCCGACCCGGCGTCGACGGCGTCCTCGCCACCGCCGACATCCTGGACGACCTGCTCCTACTCGGCGCCCTCGACCACAAGGTGGTCATGGGCTCGATGAACCGGGGCGGACTGCAGGGGGCCAGCTTCGAGCTGGACGACCGCTTCACCGGGCACCGCCCCGAGGACCTCCAGCGGCTCGGCTTCGACGCGGGCAAGCTGCTGCTGCGCATCGACTACGACGACCCCGGCTCCCTGACCACCCTGGAGTCCACCGCCCGCGCCATCGACGACATGGCCGCGCGCCGGCTGCCGGTCTTCGTCGAGCCGTTCATCAGCCGCCGCACCCCCGAGGGCAAGGTGCGCAACGACCTGTCCGCCGAGGCGGTCACCCGGTCCATCGCCATCGCCTCCGGCCTCGGCGGCTCCTCCGCCTACACCTGGCTGAAGGTGCCCGTCACCGACAACCCCGACGACATGGCCCGGGTCATGGAGACCTCCACCCTGCCGGCCGTGCTGCTCGGCGGTGACATCGGCGACTCGCCCGAGGACCAGGTCGCCGCCTACGACAAGTGGCGCGGCGCGCTCCAACTCCCCACCGTGCGCGGCCTGGTGGTCGGCCGCTCGCTGCTGTACCCGGCGGACGGCGACGTGGCCGCCGCCGTGGACACCGCCGTAGGACTGCTGTGAGGGCCGCATGACCAGCACCGACCTGCATCTGCCCAGGGGCGCCACCGCGAACGCCCAGTACTCCGTCGACATCGACCCCAAGTTGGCCGGCTGGACACACAGCAGCCTGCGCGTGGTCGGGTTGGCGCCCGGCGGCAGCCATACGTTCACCACCGGGGACAGCGAGTGGATCGTGCTTCCGCTGGAAGGCGGATGTAGCGTACAAATCGAGACCGCATCATCTGAGCAGGCCGAGTTCCAACTCCTGGGCCGGGAAAGCGTGTTCGCGGACGTCTCCGACTTCGCGTACGCGCCCCGTGACGCCCGGGTCCAGATCGCCTCCGGCGCGGGAGGCCGCTTCGCCCTGGCAGGAGCGAAGTGCGAGCGACGACTCCCCGCCCGCTACGGCCCCGCGCCGGAGGTCCCCGTCGAGGAGCGCGGCAGCGGTTCCTGCGCCCGCCGGGTGCGCAACTTCGCCTCAGCCGACTCCTTCGACTGCGACAAGCTGATCGCCGTGGAGGTGATCACGCCGGGCGGCAACTGGTCGTCGTACCCGCCGCACAAGCACGACGAGCACCGGCCGGGCGAGGAGTCCGAGCTGGAGGAGATCTACTACTTCGAGATCGACGGCCCGAGCGGGCTCGGCTACCAGCGGGTGTTCCCCTCGCGCGCGGGCGGCGCGGACGTCCTCGCCGAAGTGCGTTCCGGCGACGCCGTCCTCGTCCCCGACGGCTGGCACGGCCCGTCCATCGCCCAGCCCGGGCATGACATGTACTACCTGAACGTCATGGCGGGCCCGGGCGAGACCCGGGAGTGGCGGATCTGCTTCCACCCCGATCACGTAGAGAGCACAGGGGGCTACCGATGACCACGACCCGGCTCACCGTCGCGCAGGCGCTGGTCCGTTTCCTCGCCGCCCAGTACAGCGAACGCGACGGCAAGCGGCAGCGGCTGATCGGCGCCACGTGGGGCATCTTCGGCCACGGCAACGTCGCCGGGCTCGGCCAGGCGCTGATCGAGTACGCCGACGTCATGCCGTACCACCAGGGCCGCAACGAGCAGTCCATGGTGCACGCGGCCGTCGGCTACGCCCGCCAGTCGAACCGCCTGTCCACGCACGCGGTGACGACCTCGATCGGCCCGGGTGCGACCAACCTGGTCACGGGCGCCGCCCTGGCCACCATCAACCACCTCCCGGTCCTCCTCCTGCCCGGCGACGTCTTCGCCACCCGGCCCGCCGACCCGGTCCTGCAGCAGCTGGAGGTGCCGTACGCCGGTGATGTCTCGGTCAACGACACCCTGCGCCCGGTGTCGAAGTACTTCGACCGCATCACCCGCCCGGAGGCCCTGATCCCGAGCGCCCTGCAGGCCATGCGGGTCCTCACCGACCCCGTGGAGACCGGCGCGGTCACCCTCGCCCTGCCGCAGGACGTGCAGGCGGAGGCCTTCGACTGGCCGGAGGAGTTCTTCTCGACGCGCGTGTGGACCGTACGACGGCCGGGCGCGGACCCGACCGAGCTGGCCGAGGCGGTCCGGGCGATCCGCGCGGCGCGCAGGCCCCTGGTCATCGCGGGCGGCGGAGTCCACCACAGCCGCGCCGAGCCTGCCCTCGCCGAGTTCGCGGCGGCCACCCGCATCCCGGTGGCCTCCACCCAGGCCGGCAAGGGCTCCCTCCGGTACGACCACCCGCAGGACGTGGGCGGCGTCGGCCACACCGGCACCGCGACCGCCGACGAACTGGCCCGCACGGCCGACCTGGTGATCGGTGTCGGCACCCGCTACACCGACTTCACCACCGCCTCCGGCACCCTCTTCGAGAACCCGGACGTCCGCTTCCTCAACCTCAACATCGCGCCCTTCGACGGCCACAAGCTGGCCGGACTCCCGCTGATCGCCGACGCCCGCAGCGGCCTGGGCGAGCTGACCGAGGCGCTGGTGATGCACGGGCACACGGTGGCGGAGTCCTACGTCACCGAGTACACCGAGGACAAGGAGCGCTGGGAGCAGCGCGTCGACGCCTGCTTCGAGGCCGAGGAGATCGACGTACGGCCGACCCAGCCGCAGGTCGTCGGCGCCCTGGACGCCGTGGTGGACGAGTCGGACGTCATCATCAACGCGGCCGGCTCGCTCCCGGGCGATCTGCACAAGCTGTGGCGAGCGCGGTCGGTGGACCAGTACCACCTGGAGTACGGCTACTCCTGCATGGGCTACGAGATCCCGGCCGCGCTCGGCGTGAAGCTCGCCGCGCCCGAGCGGAACGTGTGGGCGCTGGTCGGCGACGGCACGTATCTGATGATGCCGACGGAGATCGTGACGGCCGTGCAGGAGGGCGTCGCGATCAAGATCCTGCTGGTGCAGAACCACGGGTACGCGTCCATCGGCGGGCTCTCGGAGTCGGTGGGCGGCGAGCGGTTCGGCACCGCCTATCGCTTCCAGGCCCAGGACGGCACCTTCACGGGCGCCCCACTGCCCGTCGACCTCGCGGCCAACGCGGCCAGCCTGGGCATGCGGGTGCTGCGCGCGAAGACCGTGCGGGAGCTGCGCGAGGCGCTCGCCGAGGCGCGGGCCGCCGACACTCCCACATGTGTCTACGTGGAGACCGAAACGTCCGACACTGTGTCGGGCGCGCCTCCGGCGCAGGCCTGGTGGGATGTTCCTGTGGCCGAGACCGCGACCCGACCGTCCGCGGTCAAGGCACGAGAGCTGTACGAACGGCACGTCTCGACCCGACGCCGCCATCTGTAAGTAAGGAGTCTCTGGGCATGACGAAGATCGTCAACCACTGGATCGGCGGGAAGACCGTCGAAGGCGCGTCGGGCACGTACGGGCCGGTCACCGACCCGGCGACCGGCGCGGTCACCACGAAGGTCGCGTTCGCGTCGGTGGAGGAGGTGGACGCGGCCGTAGCGGCGGCCAAGGACGCCTATCTGACCTGGGGCCAGTCCTCGCTGGCCCAGCGCACGACCATCCTCTTCCGGTTCCGCGCGCTGCTCGACGCGCACCGCGACGAGATCGCCGAGCTGATCACCGCCGAGCACGGCAAGGTGCACTCCGACGCGCTCGGCGAGGTCGCGCGCGGCCTGGAGATCGTCGACCTGGCCTGTGGCATCAACGTCCAGCTGAAGGGCGAGCTGTCCACGCAGGTCGCCAGCCGCGTCGACGTGGCCGCGATCCGCCAGCCGCTCGGTGTCGTCGCCGGCATCACGCCGTTCAACTTCCCGGCGATGGTCCCGATGTGGATGTTCCCGATCGCCATCGCGTGCGGCAACACCTTCGTGCTGAAGCCGAGCGAGAAGGACCCGTCCGCGTCGATCAGGATCGCCGAGCTGCTGAGCGAGGCCGGGCTGCCGGACGGCGTCTTCAACGTCGTGCACGGCGACAAGGTGGCCGTCGACCGGCTGCTGGAGCACCCGGACGTCAAGGCGGTGTCGTTCGTCGGCTCCACCCCGATCGCCCGCTACATCCACACCACCGCCTCCGCCCACGGCAAGCGGGTACAGGCCCTGGGCGGCGCCAAGAACCACATGCTGGTCCTGCCGGACGCCGACCTGGACGCGGCGGCCGACGCAGCGGTCTCGGCGGCCTACGGCTCGGCGGGCGAGCGCTGCATGGCCATCTCGGCGGTCGTGGCCGTCGGCGCCATCGGTGACACGCTGGTGGAGAAGATCCGCGAGCGCGCCGAGAAGATCAAGATCGGTCCGGGCAACGACCCGGCCTCCGAGATGGGCCCGCTGATCACTGCCGCCCACCGTGACAAGGTGGCCTCGTACGTCTCCGGCGCCGCCGCCGAGGGCGCCGAGGTGGTGCTCGACGGCACCGGTTACACCGTCGAGGGCTACGAGGACGGCCACTGGATCGGCATCTCCCTGCTCGACAAGGTGCCGACCGGCGCCAAGGCCTACCAGGACGAGATCTTCGGCCCGGTGCTGTGTGTGCTGCGCGTGGACACCTACGAGGAGGGCGTGGCCCTCATCAACGCCTCGCCGTTCGGCAACGGCACCGCGATCTTCACCCGGGACGGCGGCGCGGCCCGCCGCTTCCAGCTGGAGATCGAGGCGGGCATGGTCGGCGTGAACGTGCCGATCCCGGTCCCCGTCGGCTACCACTCCTTCGGCGGCTGGAAGGACTCGCTCTTCGGCGACCACCACATCTACGGCAACGACGGCACGCACTTCTACACCCGCGGCAAGGTCGTCACCACCCGCTGGCCCGACCCGGCCGACGCCCCGGCGGGCGTGGACCTGGGCTTCCCGCGCAACCACTGACCGACCGACAGGGCCGTCCGTTATACGGACGGCCCTATTTTTTTGCGTCCGGCTCCTGCGATTCTCGTACAGGCACAAGGGCCGGTGTAAGTGGAGCGTTGACGCGTGAATCAGTTGTTGATCGCGTTAATGCTGCGGATTCCGTAGGTGAACACCCATTGACGCGGCGGTTTTCGTCGGGGTTCCCTAAGCAGCGCCGGGAGCGGACGACACGAAGCACGACGATCCGCCGGAGGCGATAGCGCTCCCGTCCCCCACCCTCACCCGCTCAAGTCGATCGGAACCGCCGTATGACCGACACGCTCCAGAAGTCCGTGGTCGACCCCGAGACGGCCCAGTCCCCGGGGCTCAAGCGTTCCATCGGTGTCGTCGGCGGCACCCTCCTGACGCTGTCCTGCGTCACGCCCGCCTCCACGCTCTTCGTGATCGTGCCCGACCTGTTCTCCAGCCTGGGCACGGCAACGGCGCTCTGCATCGCCATCGGCGCGCTGCTCTGTATCCCCGTGGCCTTCTGTTACTCGGAGCTGGGCACCCTCGTCCCCAGCGCGGGCGGCGAGTACGCCATCGTCTCCACCCTCGCCGGGCGGCTCGCCGGCTGGCTGGCCTTCGTGATGTCGTTGCTCGTCGTGATGATCGTCCCTCCGGTCATCGCCATGGGCACCGCCGACTACCTCGCCCCGGTCGTCCACCTCGACCCGTCCATGACGGGCGCCGGCGTGATGATCGCGGCCACCCTCGCCGGACTGCTGGACCTGCGCGCCAACGCCTGGATCACCGGCATCTTCCTGGTCCTGGAGGTCGTCGCCGCCGGTGTCGTCGCGATGCTCGGCTTCACCCACTCCCACCGCGGCGCGGGCAGCCTCGTCAGCTCGCTCCAGGTGGCCGGCGACCACGCTCACGTCAACCCCGTCACGGCCATGATGGTCCTCTCAGGGCTCGCCATCGCCCTCTTCGCCACCCAGGGCTTCTCCACCGCCATCTACCTCTCCGAGGAGCTGGAGAACCCGCGCCGCAGCGTCGCCCGTACCGTCCTCGCCACCCTCGCCATCTCCAGCGTCGTCATCCTGGTGCCGGTCGTGGCGATCACCCTCGGCGCCGGTGACCTCAAGACCCTGACCGGCGGCGACATCTCCAGCATGGTGATCGCCTGGAGCAACTCCGCCGTCGGCACCTTCGTCAGCCTGTGCGTCGCGCTCGCGATCATCAACGCGGGCATCGTCATGGTCATCCAGAACTCCCGCGTCCTGTTCGCCTCCGCCCGCGACAAGGCCTGGCCCCAGCCGGTCAACAACGCCCTCGCCAAGCTCGGCCGGTTCGGCTCCCCCTGGGTCGCCACCCTCGTCGTCGGCGTCCCCGGTGCCGTCCTCTGCTTCGTCAACCTGGACACCCTCTACGGCGTCACCGGCGTCGCCGTCACCGGCCTGTACCTGCTGGTCGCCATCGCCGCACTGCTGTCCCGGCGCGGCGCACACGGCACCAAGAAGGCCTGGCGGATGCCGCTGTGGCCGGCGATGCCGGTCCTGCTGATCGCCGTCCTCCTCTACATCCTGGTCGAGCAGGACCCGTCGTACCTGTGGTGGACCGGCGGCATCACCGCCGTCGCGACCCTCTACTGGGCCTTCTACCTCCGCCCGCGCCGCGACACCCGCTGGCTGGTGTCCCTGCCGGAGGACGTCCGACTGGCCGAGGAGGAACAGGCGGCTGCCTGAGACTGCGAGTGGCGCAGCCGGCAGGGCCCAGGGGCGCGGGGCTGAATCGATATGCGGCTCCGCCGCGTGGGCGCGACCAGCCACCGACCGCCCGCAGCCGGCAACGGCGACGCACCTCGACGGCGCTGGACCGGGCCGTCGTACCGCCCCTGGTGTACGCCGGGCCCTCCCTGTACTCCCCAAGGAGGGCCCGGCGTTCAGCCCACTGGCTCGCTCGGTTGTCAGTGGCGGCCCGTACCGTTGAGGCATGGATCTTCGGGTGCCCTCGCTGCGGGGGCTGCTCAAGGGGCCGCGCCGGCTCGTCGCCGCCGCGGCCGCCGTCGTGGTGCTCGCCGGCGCCGGGACGTGGACGGCCGCCGCATCCGGTGACACACCCCCGGTGCACAGGACCGACCAGGTCATGGCGGTCGACGGGGTCCGCCTGGACACCTCGTTCTTCACCCCGGCCGGCGCCGGCCGCCACCCCGCCGTCCTGCTGGCGCACGGCTTCGGGGGCAGCAAGGACGACACGCGCCGGCAGGCCGAGGACCTCGCCCGGGACGGGTATGCGGTCCTGACCTGGTCCGCGCGCGGCTTCGGCAGGTCCACCGGGAAGATCGGGCTCAACGACCCGAAGGCCGAGGTCGCCGACGCCTCCCGGCTCATCGACTGGCTGGCGAAGCGGCCCGAGGTCCAGCTCGACAAACCCGGCGACCCGCGCGTGGGCATGGCCGGCGGCTCCTACGGCGGCGCGATCTCCCTGCTCACCGCGGGATACGACCACCGGGTCGACGCCATCGCCCCGGCCATCACCTACTGGAACCTCGCGGACGCCCTGTTCCCCAGCGGCGTGTTCAAGAAGCTGTGGGCCGGTGTCTTCTTCAACACCGGCGGCGGCTGCGCCCGCTTCGAGCCGGCGCTGTGCCGGATGTACGACAGGGTCGCCGAGTCCGGCATCCCGGACGCGGCTGCCCGCCGGCTGCTTGAGGAGCGTTCGCCGTCGGCCGTCGGCACGCGCATCAAGGTGCCCACGCTGCTGCTCCAGGGCCAGTCGGACTCCCTGTTCACCCTCGGCCAGTCCGACGCCGCCCAGCGGGCGATCCGGGCGAACGGCGCCCCCGTCGACGTCGACTGGATCGCGGGCGGTCACGACGGCGGGGACATGGAGACCGGCCGGGTCCAGGCACGCGTGCGTGCGTGGTTCGACCGCTATCTGAAGGGCGACGCCTCGGCCGACACCGGCCCGGCCTTCCGGATCACCCGCACCGGAGGCGTGAACTCCACCGACGGCACCGCCCAGTTGCGCGGTGCGACCGCCGGCACCTACCCCGGCCTGCGCGACCGTCCGCGCGCCATCCCCCTCACCGGTGGCACCCAGCACGTCACCAACCCGGCCGGCGCCAGCCCGCCCGGCGTCTCCGCCCTGCCCGGCCTCGGCGGCTCCGGCGGCCTCGGCCGGCTGTCCGCGCTCGGCCTCGGCGTCTCCCTCGACTTCCCCGGCCAGTACGCGAAGTTCGACTCCGCGCCGCTCACCCGCGACCTGCAGATCACCGGCACCCCGACGGCGACCGTCCACATCACCTCGACCAGCGACGACGCCGTCCTCTTCGGCAAGGTCTACGACGTCGGCCCCGGCGGCACCCAGCAGGTGCTGCCCGCCCAGCTCGTCGCCCCCTTTCGGGTGACCGGCGCCCGGGCCGGCAAGGATGTCACGGTCACCCTCCCGGCCATCGACCACCAGGTGCAGAAGGGCCACCGGCTCCGCCTGGTCCTCGCCTCCACCGACCTCGGCTATGCCTCACCGGCCGCCCCGGCCACCTACACCGTCTCCCTCAAGGGAGAGCTGAGCGTGCCGACGGCGCCCGCCGTCACCACGGCCGCGGCGCCCCTGCCCGCCTGGGTCTGGTGGCTGCCGGCGGCCGGCGCGGCGGTCGCGCTCGCCCTGCTGCTCACCGCCCGCCGTCGTACGGCCACTCCCGCGCCCGACCCCGAGCTGGCCGAAGTCCCGCTCGTCATCAGGGACTTGAGCAAGCGGTACGCGAAGTCCGCCGACCGGTACGCGGTGCGCGAACTGTCCTTCCGGGTGGAGAAGGGACAGGTGCTCGGCCTGCTCGGCCCCAACGGCGCGGGCAAGACCACCACCCTGCGCATGCTGATGGGCCTGATCACCCCGGACGACGGCGAGATCCGCGTCTTCGGCCACGCGATCCGGCCCGGCGCACCCGTGCTGTCCCGGGTCGGCGCCTTCGTGGAGGGCGCCGGCTTCCTGCCGCACCTGTCCGGCCGGGAGAACCTGGAGCTGTACTGGCGGGCCACCGGCCGCCCGCCCGAGGACGCCCACCTGGACGAGGCCCTGGAGATCGCCGGGCTCGGCGACGCGCTCGCCCGCGCGGTACGCACCTACTCGCAGGGCATGCGCCAGCGCCTCGCCATCGCCCAGGCCATGCTCGGCCTGCCCGACCTGCTCATCCTCGACGAGCCCACCAACGGCCTGGACCCGCCCCAGATACGCGAGATGCGCGAGGTGATGATCCGCTACGCGGCCGCCGGGCGCACGGTGATCGTCTCCAGCCATCTCCTCGCCGAGGTCGAACAGTCCTGCACCCACCTGGTGGTGATGGACCGCGGCCGGCTCGTCCAGGCCGGTCCCGTCGGCGAGATCACCGGCTCCGGCGACACGCTGCTGGTCGGCACCGCCAGGCCCGTGGAGGAGCCGGTCGTGGAGAAGGTGGCCGCGCTGCCCGGGGTCGCCTCCGCCGCGCGCACCGACAACGGGCTGCTGATCCGGCTGGAGACCGGCGGCACGGCCGAGCGGCTGGTCGTGGAGCTGGTGCGCCTGGAGGTGCCCGTCGCCTCGGTCGGCCCGCACCGCCGCCTGGAAGACGCCTTCCTCACCCTGATCGGAGGTTCTGCATGAGCACGCTCACCGAGGTCGCCTCCGGTTATCAGACGCGGCACACCCTGCCCCTGCGGGTGGAGCTGGTCCGCCAGCTCAAGCGGCGCCGCACCCTGGTCATGGGCGCGGTCCTCGGCCTGCTGCCGTTCGTGCTGCTGATCGCCTTCGCGATCGGCGGCGACCCGTCGAGCCGCGACGGCCGGATCACCCTGATGGACACGGCCACCGCGTCCGGCGCCAACTTCGCCGCGGTGAACCTGTTCGTCTCGGCCGGCTTCCTGCTGGTGATCCCGGTCGCCCTGTTCTGCGGGGACACCGTCGCCTCGGAGGCGAGCTGGTCCTCCCTGCGCTATCTGCTGGCCGCGCCCGTGCCCCGGGCCCGGCTGCTGTGGTCCAAGCTGGCCGTGGCGCTCGGGCTCAGCCTCGCCGCCATGATCCTGCTCCCGGTGGTCGCCCTCGCGGTCGGCACGGCCGCCTACGGCTGGGGTCCGCTGCAGATACCCACGGGGGGTGCGCTGGACACCGGCACGGCGGTGCAGCGTCTGGCGCTCACCGTGGCGTACATCTTCGTGTCGCAACTGGTCACCGCCGGTCTCGCGTTCTGGCTGTCGACGAAGACCGACGCCCCGCTCGGCGCGGTGGGCGGCGCGGTCGGGCTGACCATCGTCGGCAACGTCCTGGACGCCGTCACCGCGCTCGGCCACTGGCGCGACTTCCTGCCCGCGCACTGGCAGTTCGCCTGGGCCGACGCCGTCCAGCCGCACCCGGAGTGGTCCGGCGTGATCCAGGGCAGCGCGATCTCCGTGACCTACGCGCTGGTGCTGTTCGCCCTGGCCTTCCGGGGATTCGCCCGCAAAGACGTGGTGTCATAGTTTTCTTTTACGATCAATCGATTCGCCGACCACATGTGAATAACTCCAAGGAAAGCGGAGTAATGCGCTTCTTCACTCCCTTTTCATTCACGCGTATGGAGTAGCGCCTCGCTTTCGATGGACTGTGGACTGCTATGTTCTGCATCTGTCGGATCAGAGGTAACTTCAAGTGAGGTGAATCATGAAGAAGGCAGTTTTCACCACTGCGGCGTTGGCCATTGGTGCGGGTCTTGTGGGTGGTTCCGCGGTGGCGGCGTCGGCCGCCACCAAGGCTCCTGTCCACGAAAACACCGGCCCGCTCGGCCTCATGTCCCAGACCGAGGTGACGCCGGCGCTCGTGCCCGCGGCCGACACGGTGATGCGGGTGGCCAAGCAGGGCAACCTCACCAAGGGCAGCGCGTTCGACGAGAACCAGGCGTCGGCGGTGACCGGCAAGAACAAGGCGGCGAAGATCTCCGGCGTGTACCTGGACGGTATGGGCCGCGGCACCAACAAGAAGCCCGCCATCCCGGTGAAGAACCCGCTCGGCACCGGCTCCGTGCAGATCCACCCGCTGAACGGGCCGACCAGCGCGGGTGTCGGCAGCCTGTTCAACCAGGGGTGACACGGAAAACCCCAGGAGTCGGCGCGGCGGAAGTCCTCCCGTACACCATTCTTTCGCTGCCATGTGCTCCCCTCTGTCCGCGAGACAGAGACGGGACCGGAATTCCGACACTCTGATCCGGTTCTGGTCCTCCGGGAGGCCCTGACCCGCGGCCGACGCCGCAGGGCCGCGGGACGGGTCCCGGTGGACGCCTGGCAAGACCCTCGTCCGGCGCTTCTGCGCCGCAGGCCCAGAAGCCGCAGCCGGACCGGTGGCTCCGCCCCGACCGGCGCACGATGCGCGCCGGGGAAATACGCCTCAAGCCTGTCCGGCCCACTGGACCCCTCCTTGCCAGTGGGCCGGACACACGTCGGGTGCTATTCCGGTGCATGCGGTCGGGGTAATGGGCGGACGGAATCGTTCCGCCATCCGGTGGAATCCGGTCCTAATGAGCGTTGTCCGCGTGACTTTTCGCCACATATTTCGGTTTCTTGCTATGTAAGCGCGGCTTACCGTGAATCCAGGAAGGAACCGAGTTGACCAGGAAGTTCGCGGTCGTCACTGCACTCGCCCTTAGCGCGCTCTGCGGCAGCGCTGGCGTTGCCTCCGCCCACTCGAACTCGACCGACGTCACTGGTGGTGGCGGCTTTTCGGAGTCCCCGGTCGTCGTGAACGCCCCTCAGCAGGGGGTTGTCGTCGTCAACGGCTCGCTCGTCGATGGCCGCTGCATCGCGCCGTGGTCCAACGGCGCCGTCGGCGTCCTGGGCGGCGCCGCGACCATCGTGCCGAACTCGCACTACGCCGCTTGCAACACGGCGAGCGTGAACCAGGCGCAGAACGCCGGTTACCAGGGCGGCCTGCTCTTCTGACCCCTGCTTCGAGTCATTCCGAGCAGGTGAACCCCCTCGCAGTCCGGAAAGGACACTCCATGCGTAACAAGGTTACGGCCATCTCCGCCCTCGCCGCGGGCGTCGTCCTCGCGACCGCCGGCACTGCCGCAGCCGACAACTGCACGACGGTCACCGGCGGCAACGGCTTTTCGGAGTCCCCGGTCGTCGTGAACGCCCCGCAGCAGGGCGCCGTCATCTCCAACGGCACGCTCGTCGACCTGCGCTGCGTCGCGCCCTGGTCCAACGGCGCCGTCGGCGCCGCCATCGGCGGCGCCGCGACCATCGCGCCGAACTCGCACTACGCCGCTTGCAACACGGCGAGCGTCAACCAGGCGCAGAACGCCGGTTACCAGGGCGGCCTGCTCTTCTGAGCCCCCTTTGCGCTCCGAACCATCCGGAGCAGGGCGGGGACGTCCGCTGACGTTCCCGCCCGACCTTCCCCTCCCATCCCGAAAGGCGCATCTATGCGTAAGAAGGTTACGGCCCTGTCCGTCCTGGCCGCGGGTCTCGTCCTGGCGGCCGGTGGCGCCGCTGCGGCCGACGACAACAACACCAACGTCACCGGCGGCAACGGCTTCTCGGAGTCCCCGGTCGTCGTGAACTCCCCTCAGCAGGGCCTCCTTGTCTCCAATGGCTCGCTCGTCGACGGCCGCTGCATCGCGCCGTGGTCGAACGGCGCCGTCGGTGTCCTGGGCGGCGCCGCGACCGTCGCGCCGAACTCGCACTACGCCGCTTGCAACACGGCGGACGTCAACCAGGCGCAGAACGCCCCCTACGTCGGCGGCCTCCTGTTCTGAGCAGTTCACAGCCTGGCGGCCCGTCGATGTTCGGTGGGCCGCCAGCTGCTTTTCCTCCGCACTGCTTTTCCTGCACATGAAGAAGGCCGGCTCCGCGGCAGACGGAGCCGGCCTTTACGGCCCGGCAGGGCATGTCCTCTACTTGAGGGCCGGAAGCGCGGCGGGGGGCTTGCCGTTGAGGGGGTTCGGCAGCATGCCGCCGAAGACGGGGGTCTTGACGACGCCGGACTTCTTCACGCCCTGCGCCGTCTCCTTGACGTTGCCGGCCAGGCCACCCGTCGGGATCTCGGCTGCGTTGGGGAGGGTGCGGGCGACCGACTTCCCGTCCTCGAGGATGCCCTGTCCCGGCAGGTCCGCGGCGACGGCGGGCGCCGCAGCGCCGGCGACGACGAGGGCTCCGGCCATGAGGGCGGCAGCCTTCAGATTCTTCATTGGGTTCCTTTCATCTGGCTTCCGCTGGGCTAACGAGTGAAAGGCGCCGCGGGAAACTCCACGCCGACAAGTTCCCGGAACTCATACATCCTGAATGACTACGCGACCTTCTTATCGGATTAATCCCCTGAATGAGGGCGTGTTTTCGACACGGTTGACGGCTTCCCCAGAAAAAGACGGATAAGCGGCTAGTGTTGCCGACTGAATCCGATGCGTTTATGCCGAACTCGAGTTCACACCGTCTGTGACGGGTTCGGAATGTTTCTTCGGAAGGGAAGCCCTGGTCATGCGCATTCCCCTCGGTTCCGTCCCGCGCCGTGCGACGCGGTCCGCCGCCCGCGAGCCACACGTCCTGCACGTCACCCAGCCCGTGGAGGGCGGTGTCGCCCGGTTCGTGACGGACCTGGCGGCGGCACAGCTCGCCGCGGGGGTGCGTGTCACCGTGGCCTGCCCGCGAGGCGGCACCCTGACGGACGCCCTGCGTGCGGCCGGCTGCAGGGTGCTGCCCTGGGACGCGACCCGCGCACCGGGGCCCCAACTACCCGGCGAAGTGGGGAGGTTGGCGCGGCTCCTGCGCGAGGTGCGGCCCGACGTGGTGCATGCGCACAGCGCGAAGGCCGGGCTCGCGGCACGGCTCGCGGTGCGCGGCCGACTCCCGACCGTCTTCCAGCCGCACGCCTGGTCCTTCGAGGCCGTGGACGGCGTCATGGCCCAAGCCGCCCTGCGCTGGGAGCAGTTCGGGGCACGATGGGCGACGCGCGTCCTGTGCGTGAGCGAGGCGGAGCGGCGTACCGGGGAGCAGAGCGGCATCACCGCCCAGTGGCACGTGATTCCCAACGGCGTCGACACGAGCAGGTTCCGGCCCGAAGGCAGTGTCGCCCGGCCCGGCGCGGGCCCCCTTGTCGTATGCGTGGGACGGTTGTGCCGGCAGAAGGGCCAGGACGTCCTGCTGAAGGCCTGGCCCGCCGTCGTGCACCAGGAGCCCGCCGCCCGGCTGGTGCTGGTCGGCGACGGGCCGGACGCGGACCGACTGCGCGCCTTCGCGCCCGCGTCGGTGGAGTTCGCCGGCCCGGCACCCGACGCCGCCCCCTGGTACCGGTCCGCCGACGTCGTGGTCCTGCCGTCCCGCTGGGAGGGCATGGCACTCGTCCCGCTGGAGGCCATGGCCTGTGCCCGGCCCGTCCTGGTCACGGATGTGGACGGAGCACGCGAGAGCCTGCCGCCCGGGCACCTGCCGCACTGCCTGGTGCCGCCGGAGGACCCCGACCTGCTGGCCCGGGCGCTGACGGCGCTGCTGCGCCGCGGGCCGCTGCGCGCGGCACTGGGTGCGCAGGGCCGTGCGCACGTGCTCGCCGCCCACGACGTACAGCACACCACGGGCGCAGTGATCGACGTGTACCGCGAACTGCTCGGCACCGTCGCCACGCCGGTCCTGGTGCCCAACCAGAGCAGGGAGTCCATCACCACATGACCGCGGCTTCAGCCAGGCCCCCGCGGGTTGCCCGGCGCGCCACCGGATGCGGAGCGGTGCCACCGGGCTCCGAGCGGTCCTGTTCGTACGGCCGACGGGGAGCTGAGTGCCGGTGAGCACGCCCCCGACGGCCTTGCCGCCCGCGGCGAGGCCGCTGGCGCTGCCGGTGCTGCGCCACGTCACGCCGGTCCTGCCCGTCGTGGCGATCGTCCTCATGCTGTGCCTGCCGGCCGCACCGGACAGCAGGGCCACCCCCGCCGACGCGGTGTCGGGGCTGGCCGTGCTGTGGGCCGTCGTACGGACCTCGCGGCGGGCGCTGCGCCCCCTGACGCGGACGGCCGCGGTCGTCCTGGGGCTGCCGGTGGTGGGCATCGCGGTCGCCGCGAGCGGGGCGGCGACGCCCGGTGACGCCCTCACCGGACTGGCCCGGTATCTGCAGGCGTTCGTGCTCGTCCCGGTCGCCGTGGTGCTGCTGGTGCGGGACCGGCGCGACGCCCGGCTGGTGCTCTGGTCACTGGTCGGCCTCGCGCTCTGGCAGGGCACGATCGGGGTGCACCAGTACCTCACCGGGACCGGGGCCTCGCACCAGGGGGCCGACATCCGGGCGGTGGGCACGTTCGGGCCGACGAACGTGATGGACATGGCCACCTCCGTGGCATTCGGGGTGGTGGCCGCGACCGGCCTCGCCCTCGGCGCGCGGGCGCGGCGGCAGCGCATCGTGGCGGCCACGTGTGCGCTGGTGCTGCTCCTGCCGCTCACGGTGTCCTTCAGCCGGGGTTCCTGGATCGCCACCGGCCTCGCGTGCGGGGCGCAACTGCTGTCGACCGGGGCACGGCGCGCGGCGAAGGTGTGCGTGACGGCGGTCGCGGCCGGGGTGGTGCTGGTGGGCGGGTTCGGCGTGGGCATCGCGGCGCTGCAGGAACGGCTCACCAGCATCACCCGGGTCACCGACGCACCGGACCAGTCCGTGACCGACCGCTACAGCCTCTGGGCGGCGGCCGCCGGCATGTGGCGGGAACACCCCGTGACGGGCGTCGGGCTGAAGGCCTTTCCCGCGTACCGGGACGGGCATGCCCCGCTCGCACTGTCGTCGGGCAGCGACACGGAGGGAGCGGGCCGGCGCTACAGGCGCCAGCCGCTGCTCTCGCCGCACAACATGTATCTGCTGATGCTCAGCGAGCAGGGCCTGCTGGGCCTGGTCACCGTGGCGGGCAGCTGGCTGGCGCTGCTGGTCTGCGCGATCGGACGGCTGCGGCGTACGGAACGCGCCCCGGACTGTGCCGTCGCGATCTGCGGACTGCTGCTGTGGCAGCTCGTGGACTACGTGTACGCCGACATCGGCGGCCCCAGCACCGCCCTGACGGCCGTGGTCCTGGGACTCGCCGCCTGGTGGGCCCTGGCACCCGGCGCGACAGCCGCCACGGCCCTGCCCCCACCGGAGACCCCCCGATGAGGCCCACACCCCCGGCGGCCCAGGACCACGTCGCGCCCGACACGGCGCACGGCTACGACCCGGCGGACCCCGGTGCCGCCGCCGCGCACCCGGTACCGGAGCCGGGCGCGGTGTGCGAGTACGTCCCGGCGGATGCCGGTGCCGTCCCGGCGCACCCGGTTCCCGAGCCGACCACAGTGCCGGGCTTCGACCCGCCGGGCATGGCGCACGGCTACGGCCCGCCGGGCGCGGGGCACGAATACGACCCGGCGGATGCCGGGGCTGCCGTCGCCCGTCCTGTGCCCGAGCCGGGCACGGCGCGCGAATACGACCCGGCGGACCCCGGTGCCGCCGTCGCCCACCCGGCGCCGGAGCCGGGCACGGCGCACGGTTGCGATCCGCCGTACACCGGAGCCACCGTCGCCCACCCGGCACCCGAGCCGGGCCCGGTGCACGGCTGCGACCCGGCGGACACCGAGGCCGCGGTCGCCCACCCAGCGCCCGAGCCAAGCAAGGCGCGCGCAACCGACCCGGCGGACACCCAGGCCACGGTCGGTGCCCGCAGCGGCGCCGGGACGGACGCGGTGCCGGAGACGTTTCCGGGGGCGGCCTCGGGGCGGTTTCTCGCGAAGGCGACCCTGATCTCCGCCGTGCTGTCCGTGGCCGGGGCGTTGCTCGGGCTCGGCCGGGACCAGGCCCTGGCCCATTTCTTCGGGGCCGGGGCGGACACCGACGCCTTCCTGGTGGCCTGGACCGTGGCCGAGACGGCGGCGACGCTGCTGATCGACGCCGGGATGGCGTACGTGCTGGTGCCCGCGTTCAGCGTGGCACTGGCCCGGCGGGGCCGCGTGCCGGAAGGGCGCGACCCGGTGCGCGCGCTGGTCGCCGCCTCCCTGCCCCGGCTGTGCCTGGGCCTCGCCGCCGCGGCCCTGGCGATCATGGCGGGCGCACCGCTGCTGGTCTCCCTCCTCGCGCCCAGCCTGCCCGACGCGTCGCTCGCCGCGGACTGCACCCGGCTCACCTCGACCTGCGTGCTGACCTTCGGCCTGGCCGGGTACTGCAGTGCGGCGCTGCGCGCGCACGGCTCGTTCGTCGCTCCGGCGGCCACCTCGCTCGCGCTCAACATCGCGATCATCGCCACGTTGTTCGGCCTCGGCGAACGCTGGGGCGTACGGGGCGCCGCGCTGGGCGTCGCGCTCGGCGGATGCCTGATGATCGCGGTCCAGGTGCCGTCCCTGTGGCGCAGGATCTCCGCGCGGCCCCGCCCGCAGCCGCGGCCCACGGCGGACGGAGACGGCCGGCGTCCGCTGACGCCGGCCCTGGTCACCTCGGTGCTGTTGTTCGTGCTGTGCCGCCAGGCACAGGTGTTCGTCGAGCGCTACCTCGCCTCGGCCCTGCCCGCCGGCGCCATCTCGCACCTCAACTACGCCCAGAAGGTCGCGCAGTTGCCCATGTCGCTGTCGCTGATGGTGTGCGTGGTCACCTTCCCGGTGCTGGCGAGGGCCGTCGCCGAGGGTGACCTGCGGGGGGCCCGGGACCGGATGGAGGGTGACCTCGTCCTGGTGGGCTGTCTGGTGCTGCTGGGCACCGCCGTGATCGAGGCCTGCGCGCCGCAGGTCATCCAACTCCTGTTCCAGCACGGCGCGTTCACTGCGGCGGACACCGCCGCGACCGCCTCCACGATGCGGGTGTACGCCCTCGGGCTGCTCGGCCACGCCCTGGTGGGGGTGCTCGTGCGGTCGTACTTCTCGGCGGGCCGCGCCACCTGGTACCCGCTGGGTGCGATGGCGGTGGGCCTGATCGTCAACATCGTCGGCGGCGCCTGGGCCGTGGGGTTCTGGGGGGCGCGCGGCATTGCGGCCGCCAACGCCGCCGGCATCACCCTCACCGCGCTGCTCCTGCTGCTCGGGATGGGTGCGCACAGCGTCCCCGTGCGCGTCCGCCGGGTCGTCGCCGAACTGACCAAGCCGGTGCGGGCGGCCCTGTGCGCCGCCGGCGCCGGGGCGGTGTGCGCGCGGTCGTTCGCCTCATCCCCGGCCGCCGTCGCCATGGGCTGCGTGAGCGCGACGGCCGTCTTCCTCGCGCTGGTCTGGGCTCTCGACGTGGCGGACGCCCGGACCGTCCTTTCCCGTGCCACATACACCGTCCGACATGTCGTCACTGGAGGGGCCGATCATGGCCGTTGACGTTCCGCCACCCCCACAAGCCACCGAGCCGGACCGCGAACCGGTCGTACGAGAAGGCCGGAGGCGGGGGCCCGCCGCCTGGGTGGCCATGTACCACTCCGTCTCGGACCACCCGGAGGACCCGTACGACATCACCGTCACCCCCGCCCGGCTCGACCGCCAGCTCGCCTGGATGCGCGGCCGCGGCCTGCGCGGGGTCAGCATGCGGGAGCTGCTCGCGGCCCGCGCACGCGGACGGGAGCGCGGCCTCGTCGGGCTCACCTTTGACGACGGCTACGCCGACTTCGTCACCGCGGCGCTGCCGGTCCTGCGCCGCTGGCAGTGCGGGGCCACGGTGTTCGTGCTGGCCGGGCTGCTCGGCGGCGAGAACGACTGGGACCCGCTCGGACCGCGCAAGCGCATCCTCGACGCCGACGGCGTCCGCCGGGCCGCGGCCGCCGGCATGGAGATCGCCTCGCACGGCCTCACCCATGTCGACCTCACCCGGGTCGGCCCGCGCGAACTGGATGCCGAGGTCCGCCGCAGCCGCACCTTACTGTCCGAGCTCATCGATGCCGACGTGCAGGGTTTCTGTTACCCCTACGGCCGGGTCGACGCGGACGCCCTGGCCGCCGTGCGCGGCGCCGGGTACGGCTACGCCTGTGCCATCGCTCCACATCCCGCCCTCGCCGGCGACCTGGCCCTGCCCCGGCTGCACATGGGGCGGGCCGACACCGCCGCCCGCCTGGAGCTGAAGACGCGCCTCGCCCGCATCTGCGGGCGGGGCCTGGAGGCACCGTGAAAGAGGCACAGTGAAAGCCCTGCACGTCATCACCGGTCTCGGCGTCGGCGGCGCCGAGCAGCAACTGCGTCTGCTGCTCGCGCACCTTCCCGTCCGGTGTGACGTGGTGACGCTGGCCAACCCGGGCCCGGTCGCCGACGGGCTGCGGTCCGACGGCGTCCGGGTCACCCACCTCGGCATGGGCGGCAACCGCGACCTGAGCGCCCTGCCCCGCCTGGCCGGGCTGATTCGTGCCGGCGGCTACGACCTCGTGCACACGCACCTGTACCGGGCCTGTCTGTACGGCCGGATCGCGGCGCGCCTGGCCGGGGTGCGGGCGGTGGTGGCCACCGAGCACTCCCTGGGCGAGACCCAGATCGAGGGCCGTCGGCTGACCGCGGGCGTCCGGGCCCTGTACCTGGCCGGCGAGCGCCTCGGCCGGGCCACGATCGCCGTCTCGCCGACGGTGGCCGAACGACTGCGGCGATGGGGTGTGCCCGGTCGTCGCGTCCGGATGATCCCGAACGGCATCGACGCTCCCCGGCTGCGGTACGACGCGGTGCGCCGCGAGGAGGCCCGCGCGTTCTACGGAATTCCCCAGGACGCGTACGTCGTCGGCGGCCTCGGCCGCCTGGACCGGGGCAAGCGCTTCGACCTGCTCGTCCACGCGCTGTCCCAACTCCCTGCGGATGTAAGGCTGTTGCTGGTCGGCGGTGGATGCCAGGAGGCGGCGCTGCGGCGCACCGCCCACGACCTGGGGGTCGCCGACCGCGTGGTGCTGACGGGCGAACGGCCGTATCTGCCGGCCCCCCGGGACCGCGCGCCCGCGCTGGCCTCCCTGCTGTCCGCGATGGACGTGCTCGCCGCCCCCTCGGCGGAGGAGTCCTTCGGCCTGGCCGTGCTGGAGGCGCTCGCGGCCGGGCTGCCCGTGCTCTACACGACCTGCCCCGCCGTCGACGACCTGCCCCCGGACACCGCACCGTCCGCCCGACGTGTCAGCGGCGGCAGCGACGCCTACGTCCGGGAACTACTGCGGCTGCGCGCGGCGGGACCCGGCGAGCGTGCCGTCCCGGACGCCGTGCGGCACTACAGCATCGAGCGAACCGCCCGGCAGCTGATGGACGTGTACACGACCGTGCTGTCCGGCTCAACCTGGAAGTGAGGCCCCGATGTCCGACAGCCCCTCGTCGCCCGTACGACTGCCGCGCCGGATGCTCGCGCGTGCCGGGCGGCTGCTGCGGTGGATCACCCCGGCGGGCGCGCTGGTCGGCGCCGCCGCCGGGGGTGTGTACGGAGCGGTGACACCGGCTCGGTACACGGCCACCAGCTACGTCATCGCCGTACCCGCCGACCGGGCGAAGGCCGACTCCGCGACCGCACTCGGATTCGCGCAGGGGTACGGCCGGGTGGTGACCGAGCCCGGCGTGCTCGGGCAGGCACAGGCGGAGTCGGGGGTACCGGCGGAGAAGCTGCGCGGCAGCGTCCAGGCCGCGACCTCGCCCGACGCGCCGATGATCGCGATCTCGGCGACCTCCGAGCGCCCCGGCCGGGCCGCCGCCATCGCCAACGCCGTGTCCGGCGCACTGGCCCAGCAGGCCAACCGGACCAAAAAGGACACCGGCGTCGTGCTGGTGCGTCTGTCCCGTGCCCTTGGACCCACCGAGCCGTCGTCCGAGTCCCCGGCGCTGACCTCGCTCGTGGGCGCCGGCGCCGGTGGCCTGCCGGGCGGCCTCGCGCTGCTGGCCCGCCCACGCCGGGCGGCGGTGGACGACGACACGGGACGGGCGCAGCTGCCGACGCCGGCTCGCGCCGCCGAGGCCGTGCGATGACCACCGCGTCGGCACCCGCTCTGTCGGTGGAGGTGTGCACCGACGAGGAGGCCTTCGCCGGGCTGGCGGGGGAGTGGGAACGCCTGTACCGGGCCTGCCCGTCCGCGACCACGTTCCAGAGCCACCCCTGGCTGCACTCGTGGTGGCTGTCGTACGGGAAGCCGGGCAGGCTCCGGCTGGTCCTGGTGCGTGCCCACGGTGAGCTGGTGGCGGTGGCACCGCTGATGCGCCTGCCCGGCCCGTTGCCGGTGCTGGCGCCGATCGGCGGCGCCATCACCGACTTCTGCGACGTGCTCCTCGACGAGGCGGCGGCCGAGCAGGGCGCGGCCGCGCTGGCTGACGCCCTGACCGACCTGGCCCGCACCGCCCTGATCGACTTCCGCGAGGTACGGCCCGGCAGCGCGGTGGAACGTGTCTACGCAGCCTGGCGCGGGCCGCGCCGGTGCCTGAGCGACTCCGTGTGCCTGGAAATCCCCGTCCTGCCGATGGAGCAGCTGGTCAGGCGGTTGCCCAAGGCGCGCGCCCAGCGGGTGCGCAACAAACTGAACAAGCTGAGGAAGCTCGGTGCCGAGTGGCGCACCGTGGACCACCTGGAGGCGGGGGCGGCGCTGCGGCGGATGCTGGAACTCCACCGGCTGCAGTGGATGGGCAGGAAGGTCAACCCGGAGCATCTGCGTCCGCGCTTCCTCGACCACCTGGTCCGGTCCGTGATTCCCCTGGTCCGGTGCGGCGAGGCCGTGGTGAAGGAGTTCCTGTTGGACGACGAAATCGCGGCCGTCGATCTGACCTTCCGGTCGGGGAGGTTGGCGGGCAAGTACCTCTACGGCGTCCACCCGCGACTGCGTGAGCGCAAGCTGGACGCGGTGACGATGATGATCGGCGCGGCCGTGGACGACCTCGCAGCCGACGGGATCGCCGTGCTGAGCCTGCTGCGCGGCAGGGAATCGTACAAGTACCGCTGGTTTCCCGAGACCGTCGTCAACCAGCGTCTCCTGCTGGCCCGCCGGCGCACCGCACCGCTGCTGGCGGCCGCCGTCTGCGGCGCCGCGGCGCGGGAGGGCGCGAAGCGGCTCCTGCGCCGGACCACCGCCCCGGCCAGGTCCGCCTAGGCGCCTAGTGCCCCAACAGGCAACGTTCGCCCCGTCGCGACGCCCGGCACGCACTCTCGCCGCACCGGGCACAAGCCCAAGTACATCCAGTACGAGGACTTGCACCCGGCACGCCGAGAGCACGCACCGGACGCCGCTCCTTGACGGGCAAACGTTGCCTGCCGGGGCACTAGCTCGGGTTCCCCGCCCGCCGGCACAGGCCGCAGGGGTGCGGCGGGGGCGTCGGCGTCGTGGGGGCGGGCTGCGGAGGTGTCGGCGCTGCGGGGGCGGGCGGCTGGGGCGTCGGGTCCGGGGTGGGACTCGGCGCCGGGCCGCCGGACAGCAGCGCCCGGTAGATGGCGGACGAGCGGGGGTTGGCGGAGCACAGCCACACGCCGTGCGGGCAGTAGTCGCTGATCGTGTGATAGAGCGGCTTGTGCTCGTCCATCCACGCGAGCATGCGCAGCACGTACCTCGGGTCGTCGCCGTTGCGGAACAGACCCCACTCGGGGTACGAGAACGGCTTGCGGTGCGTCCGCGCGAAGTCGACCTGGTACTGCAGGCCGTAGGGCTCGGACACCTGCTGGTCGAAGGTCACGCCTTCCGGCTGGTCGTAGGAGTCCATGCCGATGATGTCGACGACGTCGTCGCCGGGATAGCACTGCGGCCACGGCACCGCGTCCGCGCCCCGGTTCGGGGTGAAGTCGAACCGGAACTGCTGCCCCGGCACCGAGCGCATGACGGTGACGATGCGCCGCCAGTACGTCTTCCAGTCGGCCGGGTCGGGGCCGCAGCGGTGGGTGTAGGTGATGCCGTTCATCTCCCAGCCGGGCACGAGGATCGTGTCCGGCACCCCCAGGGCGACGAGCCGTTCGGCGAGCACCCGGAAGTGCTGGTCGAACTCGCCTCTCGCGGCGCGCTGCAGCAGTTGTCCGACCTCGGCGTCCGACAGGTGTGCCTCGTTGCGTTCCATCATCGGGACGTTGACCACCAGGAGCCTGTCGTCCTTGGCGCGCCGCCACTGGGCCCACCTGTCGAGGAAGTTGTGCGCGCCCTCGATGTTGCTCCACAGGTCGCCGGGCAGATAGGTGTGGCCCACGCGCACCTCGGCGTGGTCGAGCCAGTCGCTGAGGCCCTGGATCTCCTGCACGCCGAGGGGCCCGTAGTTGAGGTACGCGCCGAACGCGGGCGGCAGCGTCGCCGCCCCCGGGGAGGGACCCGCTGCCCCGTCGGCAGGGCAGGCCGAGGGGAGGGGACCGGCGGGCCGTGCCTGCGGGGACACGGCCGGCGGCATGGACCGCGCCACCGGTGCGCAGGGTCGCGCAAGCAGGTTCGCCGCGGAGTCGTCCTTGAGAACCGGACTGGGAATGAAGGCCGCCGCCGCGCACACGCCGGCGGCGATGAACGCCATTCGCCTCAGGGGCCGGCGGCACTCGGACGTCATTCCCCACTCCTTTGGTGCGGCTGTACCCCAAATGTCAGGGCACAGCCATATATACGCTCATTGCACCAATGGAGTTGAGCGACTCGGCGCCGATCGACCACAAGGGGGAGCGGGGGGTGCCGGGCGCGGAGCGTCCGGCACCCGGGCGCACTACCGACGGGAAGCGGCTCGGCCCCGCCGGTAGAGGACGGTTCCGGCGGCCAGCAGCAGACCGCCGGCGGCCGTGGCCGCGATGGTGTCCTCGGTTCCGGTGTGGGCCATCTCCGGGGGCCGGTGGTGGTGGTGCTTGTGGTGGTGCTTGTGGTGGTGCGGCGGCTTGTGGGGCTTGTGCTCCGGCTTGTGCGGCGGCCGGTTCACGTGGTGGCGGTGCGGCGGCTTCTCCTCCTCGCCGTAGCACCCGCAGTGCTCGTCGTCGCCGTAGCTGCTGCCGTAGGACGACTCGTCGTCGCCGTAACTTCCGGAGTTGCCGTAACCCGTCTTGTCGTCGTCGCCGTAGCTCCCGGTCTTCCCGGGCTTCCCGGAGCTGCCGTGGCTCTGCTCGTCGTCGTCGCCGTAGCTCCGGGAGGGCTTGTGGCTCGGCTCGTCGTCGCCGTAGTCCCCGCCCCCCAAGGAGTGCTGGTGACTCGGTTCGGCCGCGGAGGCCGGGGCCTCCGGGGTCATCGCCGCGGCCTCCCTGTGCGCCATCTGCACGGCGTCCTGGGCCTGCTCGATCGCCCTCATGGCGCTCGCCATGCCCGGGAAGTCCTCGTCGGCGTCGTCCTCGTCGGCCATGTTGGCGGTCAGTGCAGCGGCGCGTGAGCCCGTCACCGTCGAAAACGGATCGGAGTCCGCGAACGCCCATGGTGTGTACAGAGTCAGGGCGCTTGTCGCGGCGGCAGCCACGACCAATCCCTTGCTCAGGGTCTGTCGCACTCTCGTTGTCTTCCTCTCAGGGGGAATCGGAAGCCGGCCACGGAGCCCGGTGGAGGGGGGCTTCACGCGTGCCACGACCTGCAGACTGTGAACGAGATATGGACACCCGAAGAAACCGGAAGAGGGGATATGCCGGTTAATTCACCCGAACGGCACTTCTGAGCGGCCCGAAAGGCTCATCCGCCGTACAGTGCCTCGATCTCCTCCGCGTACGCGGTCGCCACCGCCTGCCGCTTCACCTTCAGGGACGGGGTCAGCAGCCGGTTCTCCTCGCTGAACTCCCCCTCGACCAGCACGAAGGCGCGGATCGACTCGGCACGTGAGACGGCCTCGTTGGCGTAGTCCACGGCCCGCTGCACATCGGCGCGCATCCGCGGGTCCCGGACCAGCTCGGACATCGGCGTGTCCGCGGGCAGCCCGCGGACCGACAGCCAGTGGGCCACCGCGTCCGGGTCGAGCGTGACGAGCGCGGCGACGAAGGGGCGCCCGTCGCCGACCACGAGGCACTGGCCGACGGGCGGGCGGCTGCGCAGACGGTCCTCCAGCACGGCCGGGGAGACGTTCTTGCCGCCGGAGGTGACGAGGATGTCCTTCTTACGGCCGGTGATGGTGAGATAGCCGTCGTCGTCCAGCGAACCCAGGTCGCCGGTGGCGAACCAGCCCCCGGCGAGCACCTCGGCCGTGGCCGCCGGGTTGTTCCAGTACGACTCGAAGACCACCCCGCCCCGGATGAGGACCTCCCCGTCGGCGGCGATGCGGACCGCGGTGCCGGGGACCGGCAGGCCGACCGTGCCGGGGCGCGGCCTCAGCGGCGGGACGATGGTGGCGGCGGCGCTCGTCTCCGTCAGGCCGTAGCCCTCGTAGACGATGATCCCGGCCGCGTAGAAGAAGAGGTTGAGGTTGCGGTCGAGCGGGGAGCCGCCACTGATGGCGTATCGCATCCGGCCGCCGAGCTCCTTGCGGATGCGCCGGTAGACCAGCAGGTCGTACAGCGCCCAGGCCGCGTACAGCCCGATCCCCGGGCCCTTGCCCGTGCCGAGGAACTTGTTCAGGTACGCCTCCCCGAAGCGCACCCCGACGCGGTCCGCGCGGTCGAAGGAGGCACCCCGGCCGATCCGCTCGGCGGTGGCGCGAGCGGTGTCGTGGATCTTCTCGAAGAGGTACGGCACGCCGACCAGGAAGGTGGGCCGGAACTCCCTGAACATCGGGCGCAGTTCGTCCGGCTTGAGGCTCGGGCAGTGGCCCAGCTCGATCCGGGCCAGCAGGCAGGCGATCTGCAGGGTGCGGCCCAGGATGTGCGCGAGCGGCAGGAAGAGGAGCGTGGCCGCGACCTGGCCGGTGACCTCCTTGAAGACCGGGTGGAGCAGCTCGACCGTGTTGGCCGCCTCGGCGTACAGGTTGGCGTGGGTGAGCACACAGCCCTTGGGCCGTCCGGTGGTGCCGGAGGTGTAGCAGATCGTGGCCACCGCATCGGGCGCAAGGGCCGTACGGCGCTTGGTGACCTCCTCGTCGGGCACGTCCCGGCCGAGGGCGGTGAGGTCGGCGAGCGCGCCCGCGTCGAGGGTGAGGACCCGCGGCGGTGCGGGGTGGCGGGCCGTGGCGGTGGTGACCGTCCCGGCGTTCTCGTCCGTCTCGGTGACGACGAGACGGGCGCCGGAGTCGCGGACGATCCACTCCACCTGCTCGGCGGACGAGGTGGCGTAGACCGGGACGACCTGTCCGCCGGCGGCCCAGACCGCGAAGTCCAGAACCGTCCACTCGTAGCGGGTGCGGGACATCACGGCGACGCGGCCGCCCGGTTCGAGACCGGCCGCGATCAGCCCCTTGGCGACGGCGGTGACCTCGCGGGCGAAGGCCACGGCGGTCACCCGGTGCCAGGTGCCGTGCTCCCGGCGGCGCAGAACCACGGCGTCGGGTGCCTGCGTCGCGTTGGTGAAGGGGATGTCGGCGATGCTGCCACCGCCGTCGGCGCCGCCGGGCGCGAGCGCGGCGGTACGGACCTCGCGCACCGTGCCGCTCTCGTCCCTGATCAGCTCGATGCGCGCCCGCGCCGCCAGGTCGGTGCGCTGCTGAGCCCGTTTCAGATCCCTGCGTACGCCCATGACGGCTCCCGGTCGCGGCTCGGCTGACGCGGACTTACCGAAGAGTCAACTTACTCATGCGTAGCGGATGGTCAATGGGCCCGGCATGCGGAAGTCGTGCCCCGAACGGACGGGTGGTTCACCGGAACGCGCTCGATCGGTTGCGGGGCGCGTCGGGCGATTTCACGGTGGGCACAAGATCCCGCTCACCAGCGAAAGGAACGTCCATGGGGGTTCCACCCGTTCGACGCATCGTGTCCACCGCCCTCTGCGCCGCCGTGCTGGCCGGCGTCGCCGGCCCGGCCGCCTTCGCGGCCGACTCCACCCCGGACCACACCCGGACCACGGTGCAAGCGCCCGTACCCGGTTCGGACAAGCTCCTCGTGAACGTCAGCAGCCTCGGCCGCTTCGGGACCGTGCTCGAGCCGGTCAGCACCCTGCTCAACACCGTGCTCAAGGCCGACAAGGGCCAGCTCCCCGCCGACCAGGCGAAAAAGCTGGTCCAGGCCGCCAAGGAAGCCGTGGCCAAGGCGGCCGCGACGGCGCCCGCCGCGGGCTCGGCGGGCTCGCTCGGCAGGACCGACAGCGACCAGAGCGTGAAGGACGCGCAAGCAACGCTCGACAAGGCGCTGGACACCCTGCAGAAGGCCGCCACCGACGGCGACGGCGACCAGGTGACCGGAGCGGCCCACGGAGTCCTCTCCGGCCTCCTCGGCCTCCTCACCCACCTGCTGGGCCTGTAGGCCCGGGCCACCCCATCCCGTCGGGCCGGCTCCCCGGCACATTCCGCCTCGCCGATCCGAGCCGACCCGACCCGACCCGGGAGGCAGGCCCCGCGGCTTGCCGGGTCTGGGATGCGGGCGCCGCGAGGTGGCCTGCCTGATGCGATAGGTAGGCCGCCCCGGGGTGGCCGGCCGGCCCCGGGAGATAGGCCCCCGCGGCCTGCCTGGTCCCGGTCGGGCAGGTTGGCCGGTGCAGCACCGGACGTCCGTGCGGTGCCGGAACGTCCCGGCGGTGACACGGGACGCTCGTTCGGCGTCCCCCGATCGTGTGGAGCGCCGGTCGTGATCCACCGGTCGGGTGAGCCGTAGGCCGAGCCGTCCCGCGGGGTGCCGATAAGGTCGCGCGGTGACCTCAACCTCCGGCGACCCGCGCTGCTTCCGCCCCGCCGGCCAGGGCAGTCCCGTCCGGCCGGGCCCGAGGGTCCCGCTGCCGCCGGAGGCCGGCCAGGCGGTCGACGCCCGACGGTGCGGCATCCCGTCTCGGCGACCGGCCGCGGTCGCCGACGCCGGGCGGTCCCCTCAAGGACTCGCCGACGCCGCGCAGTGCCCTCAAGGACTCGTCGGCGCCGGGCAGTTCTCCAGGGCACCGGTCCACGCCCCTGCCCTCGGCCCGGACGCCTGATGGCGTCGGCGCAGGCACCCGGAGTGGCGGGTGGCAGCCGTGGTTTCGGGCTCCTCCTGGTCCTTGCCGGCGCGGCCGGGCTGCTGGCCTCCTGGGTCATCACCCTCGACGAGTTCAAGCTGCTGAAGAACCCGAACTTCACACCCGGGTGCAGCCTGAACCCCGTGGTGTCCTGCGGCAGCGTCATGAAGAGCGCGCAGGCCTCGGTCTTCGGCTTCCCCAACCCGATGCTGGGCCTGGTGGCGTACGGCGTCGTGATCTGCGTGGGCATGAGCCTGCTGGCCGGTGCCGCCTTCCCCCGCTGGTACTGGCTGACCTTCGACGCGGGCTGTCTGTTCGGGATCGGGTTCGTGACGTGGCTGCAGTTCGAGTCGCTGTACCGGATCAACGCGCTGTGCCTGTGGTGCTGTCTGGCATGGGTCGCCACGATCCTGATGTTCTGGTACGTCACCTCGTTCGCCGTACGACACCGCTTCCTGCCCGCGCCGGCCCCGCTGCGGGCGTTCCTCGCGGAGTTCACCTGGGTGCTGCCGCTGCTGCACACCGGAGTCGTCGGCATGCTGATTCTGACCCGCTGGTGGGGTTTCTGGACCAGCTGAGTACTCCGGCGCCCGTCCACCCCGGCGCCGGCTTCCGCGCTTCCCGTCACCGGTCCGGCCGCACTGCGGTGACCGCGAGGGCAGTCCGGCGGTTACCGCTTCGGACACCTGACCGGACGAGGAGTGAGCAATGATTCCAGAGGTCGGCGCGGCCCCGGCGAACGGGCAGCGCGGAACGCCGGTCGCGGGCGGAGCGCGGCCAGGGCGGAGCACCCGGCGGGAGGTGACGCGCAGGCTGCTCGGCTCGGCCGTCGGCGTCGCGTTCGTCCCGGCGGCCGTGGCCTGCGAGCGGTCCCCGAGCGTCCCGGACGACGACCGGCAGGCCGGTGCCTTCGACGAGACCTACCGCGGGCGCCACATCCGCGGCGTCGAGAACCACACCGGCCACCGGGCCGCCGCCGGTCAGTGGGAGGTCACCATCGATGGCCGCCCGCTCCATCTGATGCGCCGCGCCGACGGCAGCTGGCTGAGCATGGTCGACCACTACCGCTCGTACCCGACCCCGCTCGCCGCGGCCCGCGGGGCGGTCGACGAGCTGGGGCCCGAGGAGCAACTGCGCGACCTGGCACCGGGACCGATGGGCGGGATGCCGATGCACGAAGGAGGCGGGCATGACGTACACGCGTAAGAACGTCAGCAGACTCACCCGCACCGAGCGGCGACGGTTCGTGGAAGCCCTGCTGGCGGTCAAACGGCGCGGCGAGTACGACGAGTTCGTGCGGATGCACATGGAGTACAACGCCCCCGACGGTGAACGCGGCCTGCGCACCGCCCACATGGCGCCGTCCTTCCTGCCCTGGCACCGCAAGCTCGTGCTGGAGCTGGAGCGGGCGCTGCGCCGGGTGGACGAGTCGGTGACGGTGCCGTACTGGGACTGGACCCGCGACCGCTCGGCCACCTCGCTGCCGTGGACCGACGACCTGATGGGCGGCAACGGGCGGCGCTCGGACAAGCAGGTGACGACCGGCCCGTTCGCCTACAGTGCGGGCCACTGGAAGATCACCGAGAACGTGACCGACGTGCACTACCTCACCCGCGACCTCGGCCACCCCCGCAGCCCGATCCAGCTGCCGACCGGCCCGGACCTGGAGTCGGCGCTGGCCGATCCCGTCTACGACGCCGCGCCCTGGGACTCGACGGTGCGCAGGGGTTTCCGCAACAAGCTGGAGGGCTGGGGGCCGGGCCGGGGCAGTGTCTCCTGGCGCAACCACAACCGGGTGCACCGCTGGATCGGCGGGATGATGCTCGGCGGCGCCGCCGTCAACGACCCGGTCTTCTGGCTGCATCACTCCTTCGTCGACCTGCAGTGGACCCGCTGGCAGCAGCGGCACCGGGGCCACCACTACCTCCCGGCCGACCCGCCCGGCGAGGACGACGCCCAGTACGACCGGGTCGTGGCCCGGTACGAGCGGATGCCGCCGTGGGACGTGACGCCCGACGAACTGGAGGACCTGAGCGGGATCTACCGGTACGAGTGAGGCCGGCTCCGGACGCGCGCCACGGGAAGGGCTCCGCCGCGCCAGGTGCGGCTCTCTTCCCCGGGTGCCCTGAACCGGCGCCGCTCGCTTCGCCGTTCGAGCCCTCACACGTCCCGCTGAAAAACCGGCGACACGGCAACCGCCGCTCGCGCGCGGCCTCCCCGTGATCAAGTCTGAGTCTTCTGCGAAGGAGACGCCCCCGTGCGAATTTCTGACATTCAGCGCTGCGAAGTCCGGCCCGGACGCCTCGTCGAGTGGACGTACAGCCCGGCGACGGTCGCGGCCGCGGCAGCGCTGCCCCCCGACCCGCGGCCGCCGGCGTACATCCAGGAGTCGCACATCAGAACCGCGCGCTCGGTGCGCGACGACGGTCTGTTCGTGCCGACCTGGATCGGTACGGCGTTCGATCTGCCGGGCCGAGCCGATCTCGACGCGCTGGAACAGGCGTTGCGCGGCTGGACGCTGCGGCACGAGACGCTGCGCAGCGGCTTCAGGTGGGCCGGTGAGGACATGCACCGGTTCACGCTCGACGAGGACGACGTGACGCTGCGCCGCGAGGTGGTCGGTGACTTCTCCGACGCGGACACACTGGTCCGCTACCTGCAGGACCGGTTCGACGTCGCGGCGGACGCGCTCGGCTGGCCGAACCTCATCTACGCGGCCGTCGTACGCGACGATTCCACCAGCGTGTACCTGGCGTTCGACCACACCAACGTCGACGCCTACTCCCTCTACCGCATCCCGGACGAGATCCACGAGTTGTACCTGGCGGGCACCACGGGCCGGTCCACGGCCGGTACGCGGGTGGGCAGTTACGTCGACTTCTGCGAGCAGGAACGGGCGAACGCCGACGACATCGACGGCACCCACGCGATCGTCGCGCGCTGGCGGGAGTTCATCGGCCGGTGCGGCGGGAAGCTCCCGGACTTCCCCGTCGACCTCGGGGTGCGGCCCGGTGACGCACTGCCCACCCAGAAGCTCCTGCGCGAGCCGCTCGTCGACGCGGAGGCCGCCGCCGCGTTCGAGGCGTACTGCCGGCCCCACGGCGGCAGCATGGTGGGCGTGCTGGCCGCGACCAGCCTGCTCGTGCACCAGCTCGGCGGGCAGCCGGTCTACCGCACGGTCGTGCCGTTCCACACCCGGGTGAAGTCGGCGTGGTCGGACTCCGTGGGCTGGTACGTCGGCGGCGCACCGATCGAGGTGCCGACGACCGGGGACTTCGACGGCGCGCTCGCCGCGGTCCGCGCCGAGTTGCAGGCCAACCGGTCGCTGGCGCGCATCCCGCTGGCCCGGGTACTGCGCCTGCTCGGCGCGGACTTCCGCCCGACCTCGCCCGACATGTACTCGATCGTCTCGTACACGGACGCCCGCCTCGTCCCCGGCTCGGCCCACTGGACCGAGCAGAAGGCGTACGGGCTGATCCGGGTGTCGTACGGCGACCAGGTGTGCGCCTGGGTCACCAGGCTGCACGAGGGGCTGTGGTTCGCCTGCCGCTACCCGGACACCGACGTCGCGTACAAGAACATGCGCCGGTACATCGAGGGGTTGCGGGACCTCGTGGTGTCCGTGCCGACGGGCCGCTGTCATCGGGCAGTGGAACCGACCTTTTCGTAATACCGGGGCGGGGCGTGATTCCGGCCCCCGGACAACTGCCTTTTCTCCCGTTCCCGTTGGGACGCCCGATGCCAATCCGCGGCGCTCCGACGGCAGTTGTCGTATCCCGGAAGAGCCCGTGCGCTCATGTCCCCTTTTAGACACGGATATCCGCCAAAGTGGAATACGGCACTTGGCTACTGGTAGTGTTCACCAAGTCACGGTAGGCAATCAGCCTCGACGTCAAGCAATGAAGAACCGAGGGTTCCATGCGCAAGCTTCAGCAGGTCGTGATCGCAGCAGTCGCGGCGGCCGGCGGTCTCTCCGCCGTCGGTGCCGGCGCCGGTACCGCCTACGCTCACGGCGGTCTTGAGGTGAACGACCTCTACCGTCCCTACCAGGAGTGCAGCCCGCAGACGGTGGCCGAGAACGATCTCCCGATCGGCGTGCTCGGGCTTGCCCAGACCCTGGACACCACCTGCGGCCAGTTCAACAACGCTTTCACCGGCCACTGAGGTCGACGGCGTCCTGCTGTACGACGCCTTCCGCGGAACCCTTCGGGTCACTCCCCGAGGGGTTCCCTTCACGCCCGGCTGGTTGGCGGCGCACGGTGCCCGGCGCCCCTCACAAAGGAAACGCAAGCCATGTTCAGCACGAAGAAGATCGCGGCCGTCTCGGGGCTCATCGGCGGTCTCGCCGTGACCTGCGCCGGCGTGGCCCAGGCGCATACCGCGGCGGGACCGGGTACCTGCACGCGCGACATCCTGGGCAACGTCAGCTGCGTCCAGCGGATCCAGGGTGAGATTCCCGAGGACGGCCAGATCCCCCACTACGAGAACTGCCTGCCGACGCAGCCCTTCACCGTGCCCGCCGCCCTGGGGGGCGGGTCGGTGAAGATCGGGCCCCAGGTGACCTGTTCCAACACGACGTCGGGAGCGCCCGACAAGGCTGACGGAAACGGGGAGTTTGCCGGTCTGGTCTGATTATCGGGGCGGAACCCGGTGGCCGATGCCATGTGATGAGCCGACACGACGTATGGGGCGAAGATCCCAAATTGCTACGGAATGTGTGTATAAGCTCACAGCACGTAGTCAAAACCAGGGCTGTCCGCCCGGGTTAAGAAAGGGTCAAACCATGCGTAAGTTTCAGCGTGCTGCGGTCGTGATGGCAGCGGTTGCGGGGCTGTCCACCCTCGGCATCGGCGTCAGCTTCGCCGGCGGCCAGGACCACGACACCGAGCCTCCGACGATCACCGCCGTGGCCAACTCGTCGGCCAACGCCGTGGCCACATGGGGCGGTTACAACACCGGCGAAAAGGGTGGCGAGCACAGGGACGCCGCGCCCGAGGAGGGCTACGGCCAGTACGCCGCTCCGAGCGACGCCCAGTAATTCACGACGACTGGCACATCGCTGGAACTGGAGCTTCCTGTCCCGGACCAACTCGGCTTGTTCACCGGTGTGCTGAGTAACACCCCCCATGCGTAGGCAGCCCGGACGCGCGGCAGATCCCTCAGGGAGCGCGTCCGGGCTGCGCCAATTACCGGCGCCGGCCAGCCTCCTGCACTCAATTGCAAAGGAACGCAACACATGATCACTCGACAGAAGGCCGCGACCATCTCGGGGCTCGTCGGAAGCATCGCCGTGCTCTGCGCCGGTGCCGCACACGCGTACGCCGGCGAACCCGGCGGCGAGTGCAGGACCACCGCCAGCGGCGGCGTCGTCTGCATGCGCAAGAGCGACACCCGCACCAACGAGCACGGCAAGCACGTCATCGACCAGACGCAGGACTGCCTGACGGCCGACCGGCCGCGCGTGGTGTTTCCCGACGGCTCACTGCTGGACGGCGGATCCGCGCACGTCGGGCAGGCGGTGGACTGCTCCAACCATGTGAAGCTGCCCAAGGGCTTCAAGAAGCCTCGGTTCGACAAGCTGCACTTCGGGTTCTGATGCGCGACCGGCACATGCCGGACCGGGATCGCACCCGGTCCGGCATTTTGCTTTTCTGGTCGGCTGTTTCGTTCCCTGGGGGAGAGAGCCGGCCGGTGACATGAAAGTCCCCGGTACCCCGGCCTGTTGCCGGGGTACCGGGGACGAAAGCCCGGCCTACTTGCCGACGCTGTTGTTGCAGCCCATGGACGAGCCGAGGTTCGACGCCTGGGCGCCGGCGTTGCCCTCGCCGTTCAGCAGGTTGCCGCCCAGACCGTTGGCGATGCCGACCTCGCCGAGGACGTCGGCGTTGAGGTCGTGGGACCTGCAGCTGGTGCTCTGCAGGACGCTGAAGCGGGGACCGTTGCCGCCCTTGCCCCAGCCCTGATCGGCGTGGGCGGCGCCGGCACTCAGGAGTCCGACGCTCCCGAGGGCGGCGACCAGGACGGCAGCCTTGCGCAGCTTGTGCATGTCTTCTCCGGTGGAAAGTGAAGTGGATGCGATCCGTGAGAGATCGACTTCGTGCGGTAATGGAGGCTAATAGGAAATATCCGAGGGCAACCAGCGACGCGCCGAATTCCGAATTCTTGTCACCCTGAATGCTCACAGACGCACAAAAAGGCCCGGCATCGGGCCTGGGGCTCGATGCCGGGACTATTTTCTGCTTTGTCGCTGATGCGACGGAAGCTTAGAAGGCGCTGTTGTTGCAGCCCATGGTCGAGCCGATGTGCGTGGCCTGGGCGCCCGGGTCACCCTCGCCGTTGAGCGCGTTGCCCAGCAGGCCGTTGAGGATGCCGACCTCGCCGAGGACGTCCAGGTTCAGGTCGTGCGACTTGCAGTTGGAGCTCTGCAGGACGCTGAAGCGGCCACCCTCGCCGCCCTTGCCGCCGCCTTCCTGGCCGCCGGCGTGGGCGGTGCCGCCCACGAGCCCGATGCTGCTGACGGCGGCGATCAGAACGGCGGCCTTGCGAAGCTTGTGCATGTCTTCTCCGGTGGAGTGAAGGTGATCACGATCTGTCGCAGATCGCTTTCTTACAGTCACGGAGATTAATAGGAAATAACCCAAAGCGGACAGCGACGCGCCGGTTTCTTGATCTCCACGTGAAAGCACCCGAAAGCCGTACGCATACCGACGGGCCCCTCGAGGGTGCTCCTCGAAGGGCCCGTAGGGGGCGTCGGCCTGCGGCCGCCCGGTGGTCCTAGTGCGCGCTGGCGTGAGCGAGCGCGTTGGACTGGTAGTTGGCCTGCGTGCACTCGATGCCGTGCGTCTCGGACGCGGCGAGCAGGGCGACCGGGACGGCCGCGTTGAGCAGGGACTGCGGGCTGCACTCCTGGGACGGACGGAAGAGGTTGGTCTGGCCCGCCAGGCCGCCTCCCGAACCGGGGGTCGCCTGAGGGGAGATCTGCGGGTTGATCTGCGGGCTCAGGGTCGGGTTCACCTGCGGGGTGACGTCAGCACCCCGCTGCGGGGCCGTCGGTGCGCCGTAGGACTGCACACTGGCCTGGGAGGAGGTCGCCGAGGCCGCCTGTGCGTCCGGCTGCGAATAGGGGAGCGGAGCACCACCGCCGTAGACGGGAGCGGCGTCGCTCGGGCCCGCGCCGACGGCGGACAGACCGCCGGCTGCGGCGACGACGAGCGCGACCCTGTGAAGCTTGCGCATGAAACCCTCGGCCCTTCATTGACCTGTGTACGGAACGTATGGGAAATGCTGACGAGTTGGTGTCGGTGTTGCTGTTTCCTGCTGCCCTGTACGGCTGCGACGGACCATCGCCCTGGCCCAGTGGGGAACGAGGGAAGCGGCGGAACGGATACGGATTCCGGGCCCTGGTCACCCATTTGCCCCAGGCCCCGTGTGCCCCGACATCGCGTTCCGGGCCCCTCTGTCATCCTGGTCCGGCGCATCCGCCGGTCAATGGCAAATGGGTGACGCGGATTCGGGTCCCGTGACCGGGGCGGGGGAGAAGTCGTTGCCAGCAGGGAGAGGGCAGCGATCATGGATCACGGAGGACACGGGAATTCGCTGCCGGCTCCGCCGAAAGTCCGCGTGCAGCCCGCAAGTTATCGCCGCGGTGGTGCAGTACGAACATCAGACTGTGCGCACGTGAGACCGCACCGAATACAACGGATTTCCCTGTACAGGTATTTGAAGGGCCGAGGGTTCCATGCGCAAGCTTCACAAGGCCGCGCTCGTCGCAGCAGCGGCCGGCGGTCTGTCCGCCATCGGCGCCGGCGTCAGCCAGGCCGCCGACTATCCCGCGGGGTACAGCGGTGCCGCTCCAGCATCGGCTCCCGAGTACCCCGCACCGATGTACGCGGCGCCGCAGTACCCGCCGCCCCAGTACGCGCCGCCGCAGTACGCGCCGCCGCAGTACGCGGCGCCCCAGTACCCCCAGCCCCAGTACGCGCCGCCGCAGTACGCGCCGCCGCAGTACGCGGCTCCTCAGTACGCGGCGCCGCAGCCGAGCGGTCCGCAGGCCGAGGCGGTGTCCCGCTCGATGGGTAACGCCCAGGCCACCGCTCCGCAGCCGTACTCCCCGCCGATGATGCAGGCCCCTCCGCCGCCGCCCCCGGCGCCGCCGCAGGAGCACACCGCCATCGCCTCCGCCTCGGCCTCGTCGGGAGGGGCCGCGCAGGCCTCCGGCCCGTCGTACGCCCCGCAGCAGGCCGCCGCCCCCCAGCAGTCGGCGCCGCAGGTCGTGCCGCAGGTCAGCCCGCAGTCGGCGCCGGAGGTCATGCCGCGGGTCGCCCCGCAGGTCGCCATGCCCCAGACCTTCGGCGCGGCGGACGGCCCGCCGCATGTCGCCCCGCAGGTGAACCCGTCGGTGAACCCCCAGGTGAACCCGCTGGTCAACCCGCTGGTCGCGCCGACCGACACACCGCAGGTTCCCGGGCTCGGCCTCGGACAGGTCGCGGCGCCTCCTGTCGGCTCACTGGGCCTGCCCCGACTCGGCTGACCGCTCGCAGCGATGTCCGCCGCCCCCACTCGATCTGCCGCTCCTGACGCCCAGATCGCATCCGCTCGACCAACGGAGAAGTAATGCGCAAGTTCCACAAGGCCGTCCTCGTGGGTGCTGCCGTCCTCGGCAGCGTCGGTACGCTCGGCCTCAACACGGCCTTCGCCCACGGTGAGCCGGGCCATGACGATCTCGACGTCACCCAGGGCATCGAGTGCCGCTCGCACGACATGAACATCGATGTGCTCGGCGAGGTCGGCGCCGTCAACGGCCTGGCGGGCAACCTGCTGAACGGCGAAGGGTCGCCGGGTGCGCAGCAGAGCCACCTCGGTTCGGACATGGGGTGCAACAGCAAGGCGCTCTGACCCGGTCGCCCGCACCGGCAGGGAAAGCGCCGGACTCCTCCCGCGACCGCGGGAGGAGTCCGGCGCTCCGCTGCGTCCCGCCGTAGCACCGTCCGGTGCACGGCCGGCATCGGTCATTGCCCGTACGCGTACCGCAGCATCATGCGCTGCCGTTCCGGGGTGTGCTCGGCGAACAGCCGGTCCAGCCGCGCGTCGGTCTGCTCGCCGGGACCGCGGGTCAGCACGGCGACGGCCGCCGCCGCCAGGTCCCGCGGCGTGTCGACCAGACCGGTCAGGCCCAGGGACTCCAGGGCCGGGATGCGCCGCGCCACCACCGGCCGCCCCAGCCCCACCGCCTCCAGGAGCGTCATCGGCGCCCCTTCCCACAGCGCGGTGTGCGCGTACACGTCCGCCTGGCCGAGCAGTCGCTGCAACGAGCGGTGGTCCAGCCAGCCGGTGACCGTCACGCCGGCCCGCTCCAGCGGCGCGCGGTGGGCGGATTCGCCGCCGCCGAGCCAGATCCAGTTGCTCGACGGCATCAGCCGCCGCCCTTCGGCCGCCGCCTCCGCGAAGAAGGCGGGGTCCTTCTGCGGGCACAGCCTGCCGACGGCGGCAACCGTCCGCGGCGGCAGCCCGTTGCCGTCACCGGTGCGCACCTCGCAGTCCGTCCCCGGCTGCGGCGGGAGGGCCGTCGCAGCCTCCTGACGGGGCACCAGGTTGGGTACGTGGACGGCTCGCTGGCGTTTGCGCAGCGAGCGGGCGAGCTCGACCTCACGGGGGCTGACACCCGCCACGGTGCCCGTACGCCGGGACAGCACACGCTCGACCGCCTGCACCGCCGCCGCCGCGTACCGCGCGAGGTCGCCGCGCTCCATCGCGTAGCAGTGCGGGGTGTAGACGATACGGTCCGTAGGCACGGTCGGGGCGAGGCGCACATAACCCCCCGCCAGGGAGGAGTGCGCGTGGACCACGTCCGGCCGCAGCTCACGGAAGAGCCGGCCCACTGCGCGGACGCGCGCGACATGGCCGGGCGGCATCCGCCAGACGCCGTCGAAGAGCGCGTCCGTGTCGGCGACCTGGCAGCCGGGGCGCTCGGACATCAGCAGCAGGTGCCGTACCTCCGGAACGGACCGCACATAGTCGCAGACCGCCGTCTGCACCCCGCCGCCCCACGCCTCCGCGACATGCAGGACGGCGGGCCGCCCGCCGTTCCTCGGCGCGCCGCGCGGGTCACCGGGCATTGCTGGTTCTCAGCACGGCGGGCAGCGTACGCAGGAGGATCAGCAGGTCCAACCGCACGCTCCAGTGGTCGACGTACCGCAGGTCGAGCCGGATCGCCTCGTCGGCCGTGGTGCTGGAGCGGCCCGAGACCTGCCACAGCCCCGTCATGCCCGGCTTGACGGACAGGCGCCTGGCCCGGTGCTCCGGGCGCAGCAGCTGGTTCTCGGGGCGCACGTTGGGGCGCGGTCCCACCAGCGACATGTCGCCCCGCAGCACGTTGATCAGCTGAGGGAGTTCGTCCAGCGAGGTCTTGCGCAGGAAGCGGCCGACCGGCGTGATGCGCGGATCGTGCCGTGGCTTGGTGCAGATGGACATCTCGCTGCCGTCGGCCAGCAGCAGCGCCGCCACGTCGACGGTCGAATTGTGGTACATCGTACGGAACTTCAGCATGGTGAAGGGCCGTTGCCCGATGCCGTCCCGTGCCTGCCGGTAGATGACGGGTCCCGCACTGCTGACGGCCACGGCGAGAGCGATGAGCGCCATCAGAGGAAGAAAGGCGATCAGCAGAAGCGCGGAGAGCGCGACGTCGAGCGTGCGCTTGGCGCGGGCGCCGGCGGAACGCTCGACGCGGGTCTCGCCGGTGAGCGGAGGCGGTGAGGTCACCGCCGAGCCTTCGGCACCGCTCAGCGCCTGGGCTACTCCTACCAAAGCACTACTCCTCCCGAATTAGAAGCAAATAATGTGACAGGTGCATCAGAAATGTAGGAGTGCCCGGTGCCGCGGAACGGCTGCGACATACCGCGGCCCATTCCGTCGCCGGGGCAAGAACACCCGTACGACGCATCGCGGACCACCGCCGCGGATTGATGTCCTTGCCCGCGTCAGGAGTTCAGGCCGCTCCAGGCACTTGGAGCAGCCAGGTCGGTGGCGCGGACCGCGCCGACGTCGATCAGGGCGTCACGGGCCTGGCCGGCGAGGGTGTCGCGGGATGCGTCGGCGGAGGCGTGGGCGCGGGCTGCCGTCGGTGGTGCCCTCACCGATTTCTGCGACGCGCTCCTGGGCGAGGAGGCGGCCGGGCGGACGTCGACGCCGATGGCGGGTGGCGCACGCGCACGAGCGCGGCCGCGACCACCAACTCGCCGCGCCTGCGCACAGTTCTGGCAGCGGCGTCACGGACGGACACGCCCGCCGCAACCGCGCCCACCGCGCAGGCGCGTCCCAACTACCCCTGGACATCGCGCGGCGGCCGGCGTCCCTCAGCCCCCGGCCGATGCGCCGCCCCAGCGCCCCCCCGGACCCCTGTCGGCAGCTGACGCGGAAGCCGGCGCGGACCCCCGCTCACCGGAAGACGTGCACGTAATCGGCGCTGAAGGTGATCGGCTCGTTGGTGCGCGGGGCGGGGTGGAGGCCACCCGAGGAAATCGAGAGGTTGACGTTCAGGTAGGCCGACCAGCCCGGGCCGACTCCGCGCCCGTCCTCGTAGACAAGGACGCCGTCGACGTACCAGTCGACGGAATCGCTGCCCAGCCGCACCCCCACACGCGTCCAGTCCCGGCTGCCCGGAGGACTGATGACGTCGTAATTGGCGGCCTCCCGGACATGGTTCGCCATCTCCAGGAGGTCCGGGCGTCGGGGTGATACTCGAATACGTCGATCTCCTGGCCGCCGTCGACCCAGGTCCACACCGCCGGCCAGGCGCCGACGGCGGAGGGCAGCTTCACCCGCGTCTCGAGGTAGTCGCCGGGCTGCAGACGGAATCCCTCCCGGGACCCCTCCGTGGTGATCGGCCCGGTCTCCCAGGCCCGCCGGCCGTTCTCCAGGGTGTGCGGGCCGGGTCGGGCGGTGAACGTCGCCGTGCCCTCGGCGATCCGCACGTTCTCGGGATTCACCCAGTCCAGCTTGGAGTACCGGGGGTTGTGGGTTCCGTATTCATAGGCGGAACTGGTATCGCGGGTCCAGCGGTCACCCCATGTGAAGGGTGCGGTGAAGTCCTCCGCCCAGGCGAGTCTCTTCCCCGCGGCGGGATCCGCGTTCTGGCTAGGGGCGATTACCCGGAGCTTGGTCTTTCTCAGAGGGTGGTTGCCGGTCTCGTCCACGTAATAGGCGTACTGGGTGCAGGTGCCCGCGCGGAAGGCGCGGGGCCGGGTGGTGAAGGCGAAGCCGTCGGGACAGATCCGGGCGATCTCGGCCACGCCGGGGTAGTCGAGGTGTTCTCCGAGTCCGTCCTCGACCGCCACGCCCACCTTTTTGACCGTGATGCAGGTGGCCGCGTGCAGCCGTACGGTGGCGGCCACCGCGGTCCCCGGCTGTGTGCCGGACGGCGTGAGGCCGTCCTGGACGATCCCGTCGCTCCGCATCGCCCTGTCATGACGGTGTCCGTGGGGCGTGGTGGCGGATCCCTGACACCCCGACAACACCATCCCGGCCATCATCAGCGCCACGACGCGCTCGTCGACCTCATGCGCCGGACCTCCTCCGCCCGACCGCTTGCCGTTCGCATGTCCTGTGCGTTCAGGGCGGCGATCAGGGGCAGTAGATCACGTCACGTGGACACGTGCCCGTTGCGGCCGGTTCTGATGGCCGGGTGTCGGATTGATGGGAAAGTCATATTGTGCCATGACGGTTTCCCGTAACGGCATTTACCCGATGTAACGGTGGCCGACGGCGTGCGCCGGCTCGCTGGGGGCTTTCGCTGGGGGCTTTCGCCGGGGTCTCAGGACAGGAGCCGTATCGGGGACCCGGCCAGGTAGGCCTGGATGTCCTCCACCGCCTGGCGGTAGTACGTCGTGTAGTTGGCGTGCGAGACGTAACCGAGGTGGGGTGTGGCGAGGAGGCGGGGCGCGGTGCGCATCGGGTGGCCGGCGGGCAGTGGCTCGATGTCGAAGACGTCCACGGCGGCACCCGCGATCCGGCCCTCGTGCAGCGCGGCCAGCAGGGCGTCCTGGTCCACGACGGCAGCCCGGGAGGTGTTGATGAGATAGGCGGTCGGTTTCATCAGGGCGAGTTCGGCGGCGCCGACGAGTCCCCGGGTGCTCGCGCCGGCAGCCGTGTGCACGGATACGAAGTCGCTCTCGGCAATCAACTCCTCCTTGGAAGCGGCGAGTTCGACGCCCGCCTCCTCGGCGCGCTCCTTGGTGAGCCCCGGGGTCCAGGCGCTGACCCGCATGCCGAAGGCGAGCCCGACCCTGGCCACCCGGCTGCCGATCCGGCCGAGTCCGAGCAGACCCAGCCGACGGCCGTGAAGGTCGGCGCCGACGGCCGACTGCCAGGGGCCGTTCGTGCGCAGCGCGGTACTCTCCTCGACGATCCCGCGGGCCAGCCCGAGCAGCAGCGCCCAGGTCAGCTCGACCGGCGGGGTGCCCGAGCTCTCCGTGCCGCACACGGTGACGCCGTGGGCCTCGGCCGCGGCGTAGTCGATGACGGTGTTGCTCATGCCGGAGGCGATGAGGAGCTTCAGCCGGGGCAGGCGGGCGAGCAGGGAGCCGGGGAAGGGGACGCGTTCACGCAGAGTGACGACGATGTCGTAGTCCGCGAGCGCCGAGGCGAGGGCGTCCTCGCCGTCCAGGTGCTCTCGCAGCGAGACGACCTCCACCTGGTCCTCGATCACCGACCAATCGGCCAACTCGGTGGCCACACCCTGGAAGTCGTCCAGCACCGCACAGCGAAGTCGCACGTCGTCTCTCCTCCCGGACATCCATCGCCGTTCCCGGACGGGAGAAGCCTCCATCCCCCACCCGGAGGGTCTGACACCCGGTGAGCAGGCGATATTCCGGGGGATTCCGGGGGCCGGATTCCAGGGGCCGGCGAAGAGCCCCGCCCCACCGCCGCACCTGTCCGATGCGCAGGCAGAGGGCGTCCGGGGCTTCGTCGTGATCAGTGACACCCACCCTGACCAGCAAAAAGCCCTCCCGACGGGAGGGCTGAGGCTGGGCGCCCCCGGCAGGACTCGAACCTGCGGCCAAGCGCTTAGAAGGCGCCTGCTCTATCCACTGAGCTACGGGGGCCTGGTGGCGGGACCAAGGATAAAGCTCCCTGGTCCTCGACCCTGTCGCTTCGCCTCCGTGGCTCGATGTGGAGGTTTGGTGAAGCGATCCCGATAATCGCAGGCAGGTACGAATCGTGCATCGCTTTTGGCCTCCGGCGCACCGGGTGTTGTGCACTCGTTATGCCTGGACTGTGCTCGTGTCCCGGTCGCCCCATGAGTCCGTTCTGTTCTGTCGGCGCGCAGACATGTCCATATGCTTCAGAATCACCCTAAAATTGGGCATTCTTCACATGTGGTGACCTTGGACGTTCGGCCTCAGCTGCTCGAGACACTTTCCGCACTGCGCGACCGTGTCGCCGCCGCACGCTTTCCGCTGCCCCTGCCGGGAGCCCCACGCGCGCGTGCCAACCGCGACGAACTCCTCGCGCAACTCGACGACTACCTGGTGCCCCGCCTACGGGACCCCGAGGCGCCGCTGCTGGCCGTCGTCGGCGGATCCACCGGCGCCGGCAAGTCGACGCTCGTCAACTCGCTCGTCGGCCGGCCGGTGAGCGAGGCAGGGGTGCTGCGGCCGACCACGCGGACGCCGGTGCTCGTCTGCCATCCGGAGGACCATCACTGGTTCGGCACCACGCGCGTGCTGCCCACGCTCACGCGCGTGTGGGCGCCCCAGGAGGACCCCGACGACCTCCTCCTGGCCGGCGAGCCCCCCACGCGCGTGCTGCGCGTCGAGACCGCGGACACCGTCCCGCCCGGACTCGGCATCCTCGATGCCCCCGACATCGACTCCCTGATTGCCGACAACCGCGTCCTGGCCGCCGAGCTGATGTGCGCGGCCGACATCTGGATCATGGTCACCACGGCCGCCCGGTACGCCGACGCCGTCCCCTGGCACCTGCTGCGCACCGCCAAGGAGTACGACGCCACCCTCGTCACCGTCCTGGACCGCGTGCCCCACCAGGTCGTCTCCGAGGTCTCCCGGCAGTACGGCGCCCTGCTCACCAAGGCCGGCCTCGGCGACGTACCCCGCTTCACCGTGCCGGAGCTGCCGGAGTCCGCCTGGGGCGCCGGCCTGTTGCCCGCCACCGCCGTCGCGCCGCTGAAGAACTGGCTCGCGCAGCACACCCAGGACTCCGCCGCACGGGGGCAGATCGTGGCCCGTACGGCCTACGGCCTCCTCGACTCGCTCAGGTCCCGCCTGCCCGAGCTGGCCGGCGCCGCCGCCGCCCAGTACGCGGCCGCGCTTCGGCTCACCTCCGCCGTGGACACCGCGTACGACGGCGAGCACGCGCGCGTGCGTGGCAGGCTCCAGTCCGGCGCCGTGCTCGCCGGGGACGCCCTCAAGCGCTGGCGGGCCTTCCCCCTGGACTGCGCCCCCGGCGAGCTCCTCGACGCACTCGTGGCGAGCCTGGCCGCCCTGCTGCTGTGCTCCGTCACCGCGGCCGACGAGCGCATCGACGAGGCCTGGCGGCGCGAGCCGGCCGGAGCCGACCCGGCCCTCGCCGCCGGGGAGTCCTCCGCGGAGAGCACCGAACACCGCATCGGTGTCGCCGTACGGCGCTGGCGGCGCGAGCTGGAGGAGTACGCCGAGGACGAGGTGCGCGGCCTGGAACGGACCACCGCACCCGACCCGGAGCTCATCGCCGCCCTGGTCGCCACTGCGCTGCTCGGTGGACGCAGGGCGCGCAGCGCGGGCGAGGGGCTCGCGGAGCGGCTCGGGGCGCACGGTGCGCTGCGGCTGCGCGACCGGGCCGGGCGGCTGCTCAACGAGCACGTGGACCGTGTCATGCACGCCGAACGCGAGCGGCGCCTCGCCCCGCTCGACGCCCTGGACGTCCACCCCGAGCCCCAGGCCGAACTCATCGCCGCGCTGTCCGTACTGCAGAAGGAGAGGTGACCGGTGACCGCCGTCACTGACCAGGACAACACGGATACGGATCACATCGACCACACGAGGCGCGTGGGACGCATGAGGGACATCGAGCACGGCAGCCACGGCAGCGACGCGGGTAACGGCCACAGGGAACGCGGTGGTCACTTCGAGCCCGGGCTTGTGGAGCACGTGGAGCACGTGGAGCACGTGGAGCACGTGGAACACATCGAGCACGTGGATCGAGTGCAGGAGCGCGTCGAGTACGTGGAGTACGCGGAGTGCGCGGAAGGCGTCCCATACGGGTTCGGGGTCGCCGACATCTCCGATGCTGCCTCCAACGCTTCCTACGCCTCTGATGCCTTCGACGAGCCCGGCAGCGCGGCTCTCGCCGGACCCGCTGTTCGCTCCGGCGGCGCGGGCACCGGCGACGAGCAGGCGGAAGGCGGGCACGTCGCCGCCTGGGGTCCCGAGAGACCGGCGATCGAGCGGCACGCGCGCGTGCGGGACGAGGAGGAGGCCGAGGGCACGGACGAGGGGGACGGCGAGTACGCCGACACCGGGTACGGCACGCAGCTCTGCCTGCCGCACCCGCTCCCCGAACCCACACAGGACGCCTCCGCCCCCGGAGCCAGGGCCATCCCCGATGTCTCGTCGAGACCCGGCGTCACGTCGACACCCAATGTCACGTCGGCACCCAAAGTCATGTCGGGACCCAATGTCACGTCGGCACCCAAAGTCATGTCGGGACCCAATGTCACGTCGGCACCCAAAGTCACGTCGGCACCCACCGCCAAGCCGACCCCGATCGCCGAACCGACTCCGTTGGCGAAATCCGGCCCCAGGACCATTCCCGTCTCCAACGCCGAAGAGGTCCCCCAAGCCACATCAGCCCCCGTCGCCAAACCCGCACCAACACCCTCGCTCCCTCCCAGGCCGCCGCTCCCGCCCATGCCCACGTTCGCGCCGAGCCCCGTCTCCCGCGCACCCGGGGACGCGGACGCCGCCGCCCTCAAGCGCCCCAAGCCGGCGGGGCCTTCCGGGGGAACGGGGTCCTCGCAGCCGCCGTCCCGCGAGTCAGCCGAATCCGCCGAGCCCGCTGAGTCCTCCGAGTCCTGGGACGACGGCCTCATCGCCCGGCGCGTCACGGAGGCGACGGCCGCCGCCCTCGCCGCCGAGCGGGCCTCCGCCCTGGAGAGCAGCAGCCGCGGCCCCGCCAGCCAGACCCCGGCCCCCCTGGCGTACGACGGCAAACTGCGTTCCCGGCTGGACGCCCTGCGCGAGCTGGTCGGCCTCTCGCGGACCCGCCTGGAGAGCGACACCCTCGCCGAGGCGGGCCGGGTGCTGGACGAGGCAGCTGCCCGCCGGAAGCTCTCCGGCCGGCACACCGTCGTGGCCATCGCGGGCGCGACCGGCAGCGGCAAGTCGCAGCTGTTCAACGCCCTGGCCGGAGTGGCCATTTCGGAGACCGGCGTACGACGTCCGACCACGGCCGCGCCCATCGCGTGCAGCTGGAGCGACGGCGCGGCGGGCCTCATCGACCGGCTCGGCATCCCGGGCCGGCTGCGCCGCCGTCCGCTGCAGAGTCCGGAGGCCGAGGCGCAGTTGCGCGGGCTGGTCCTGGTCGACCTGCCCGACCACGACTCCGCTGCGGTGGAGCACCGTAAGCAGGTCGACCGGATCCTGAAGCTGGTCGACGCGGTGATCTGGGTGGTCGACCCGGAGAAGTACGCCGACGCCGTACTGCACGAGCGCTATCTGCGGCCCATGGCCGGCCACGCCGAGGTCATGTTCGTCGTCCTCAACCAGGTCGACCGGCTGCCCGAGGAGGCCGCCGACCAGGTCCTGGACGATCTGCGCCGGCTGCTGGACGAGGACGGGATCGCGCTCGGCGAGTACGGCGAACCGGGCGCCACCGTGCTCGCCCTGTCCGCGCTCACCGGCAACGGCGTCGGTGAACTGCGCGAGCTGCTGGGGCAGTTCGTGGCGGAGCGCGGCGCGGCGGCCCGCCGGGTGTCGGCCGACGTGGACGCCGCGGCGGCCGGGCTGCGGCCCATGTACGCCACGGGTCGGCGCGTCGGCCTCAGCGAGGAGGCGCGCGACGAGTTCGCCGCGCGGCTCGCGGACGCGGTGGGCGCCACCGCGGCGGGCGAGGCCGCCGAGCGCGCCTGGCTGCGCAACGCCAACCGGGCCTGCGGCACGCCCTGGCTGCGGCTGTGGCGCTGGTACCAGAGCCGCGGCGAGTCCACCACGGGCCGCATCCCGGTGCGCACGGCCCAGCCCGACGAGGAGACCACGGCCCGCCAGCGCGTGGAACAGGCGGTCCGTACGGTGTCCGAGCGGGCCTCGGCCGGGCTGCCGACGCCGTGGGCACAGGCGGTGCGCGAGGCGGCCGTGCGCGGGTCGCAGGGGCTGTCCGAGGCGCTGGACGAACTGGCGGCGCGGGCCGGACTCCCGCCGGGCCGGCCACCGCGGCCCGGCTGGTGGCCGGCTGCGGTGCTGGTCCAGGCGGCGATGACCCTGTTGCAGGTCCTGGGCGGACTGTGGCTGTTCGGCCAGATCGTCGGGGTCATGGCGCCCAACCTCTGGGTGCCGGTGCTGCTGATGGTGTGCGGGATCATCGGCGGACCGCTGGTGGAGTGGGGCTGCCGGATGGCGGCGAGGGGCCCGGCCCGGCGCTACGGCCAGGAGGCGGAACGCCGGCTCCGGGAGGCGGCCGCCGGCTGCGGCCGGGCCCGGGTGCTCGATCCGGTGGCGGCGGAGCTGTTGCGGTACCGGGAGGTACGGGAGCAGTACGGGCGCGTCGTGCGCAGCGGGGCCGGAGTGGGGTGAGAGCCGCAGCGGACGATGCGTGAACGCGAGGGGCCCCGGGTGATTCCGGGGCCCCTCGCCCGTGTTCCGGGGGCAGGCTCGGGTGGGTGAAGAGGGCCGCCGCCGGCCGGGGTCACCCCTGCGGGTGGCGGGGTTTTCCACAGGTGGGGTGGTCGTCCACAGCCCTCAGCGGGTCCGGCCCGGCGGAGGCAGTCTGGGTTCGCGGCGATCGCACGGCGGTTCCGGCCGCAGACACGCATGAAGACCAATGCGACAGACACACACGACAGACACGGCTGTACGGGACGGACCCGTGCGCGTGTCCGCCCGGTCGGAAGGGACCGGGCGGGGGAGGGGAGCGAGACATGAACGAGACCATCGTGTGCGTGGTGGGCAACGTGGCCACCCAGCCCGTGTACCGGGAGTCGGCGGCGGGCCCGTCGGCCCGGTTCCGGCTGGCCGTGACCGCGCGCTACTGGGACCGGGAGAAGAGCACCTGGACCGACGGGCACACCAACTTCTTCACCGTGTGGGCCAACCGCCAGCTCGCGGTCAACGTGGCCGCGTGCGTGGAGGTGGGCCAGCCGGTCGTCGTACAGGGCCGGCTGAAGGTGCGCACGGAGGTGCGTGACGGGCAGCAGCAGTGGGCGTCCGCCGACATCGACGCCGTGGCGATCGGCCACGACCTCGCACGCGGTACGGCCGCCTTCCAGCGCTCGGCCAAACCGGACGTGCCGCCGACGGCGACCCGGCCGGAACCGAACTGGGAGACACCGCGCCCCCATGACACTCCGGACGAGGGCGGCAGCATGCCTCAACAGGCCGCGGGAGCAGTGGCAGTGACGTGAGGTCAGCACCCTGTCGGTGGCAGGGGGTTCGGCGACCGGGCCAGGGCCGCCCGGTCGCCGAACCCCCCGTACGAACCGGTGCATTTGTCGATATGCCCAGCTCATGGACGGTCCCGGCGATAACGATTACGGATCGGATCGCCCATCGGATCATCCGACCAGCAGGAGAGACTCCGGCTGATCCATAGGATGCCGGGCATGCCCCTAGGGGCTGCCGATTCTGCAGGTGGGACCGTCCCCCACGTCCAACGGGTCCTGCTCGAAGGGGAATTCTGTGCTTGCTGCGTTCTGTGGGTTCCGCCGTTCCAACGGAGCGGCCCGCCTGGCGGCCGCCACGACGGTGACCGGCCTCCTGGCAGCCGGTGTGCTGTCCGGCGCCGGTACGGCCGTGGCCGACGGGACCGACGGGATACCGCAGACCCAGGGCGGGGCGACGGCCACGATCAACGGCCTGAAGACCTACGGCGAGGCAGTGATCCACGAGAACGGCAGCGACCAGCGCGTGGAGGCGGGCCTGTTCGAGATGTCCGTCGACGGCGGCGGCACGCTGCAGACATACTGCATCGACCTCCACAATCCCACCCAGCGTGACACTCTCTACCAGGAAACGCCCTGGAGCGGCACCTCGCTGAGCGGCAACAAGGACGCCGGCCGGATCCGCTGGATCCTGCAGAACTCCTACCCCCAGGTCAACGACCTCGCCGCGCTCGCCCGTCAGGCCGGCGTCGGTGCCCTGACCGAGCAGGACGCGGCGGCCGGCACCCAGGTGGCCATCTGGCGTTACTCCGACCACGCGAAGGTCGACGCCGTCGACGCGCAGGCCGAGAAGCTCGCCGACTATCTGCAGAAGAGCGCCCGCGACCTCGGCGAACCGCGGGCCTCGCTGACCCTGGACCCACCGGCGGTCTCCGGTCGGCCCGGGGACCTGCTCGGCCCGGTGACCGTGCACACCAACGCGGCCACCGTCACGGTGAGCCCGCCGCCGGACGCGGCCACCAGCGGGGCACGGATCACCGACAGGACCGGCAAGGTGATCACGTCCGCGCAGGACGGCACCCAGCTGTACTTCGACATTCCCGAGAACGCCTCGACCGGCTCGGCGCAGCTGACCGTGCAGGCGTCGACCACGGTGCCGGTCGGCCGGGCGTTCGCCTCCGACAGCCGCAGCCAGACCCAGATCCTGGCCGGCTCCAGCGAGTCCACGGTCTCCGCGACCGCGACCGCCACCTGGGCGGCCGGGGGTCCCATACCGGCGGTGTCGGCCCGGAAGGACTGCGCCAAGGGCGCCCTGGACATCTTCGCGGCCAACAAGGGCGACAAGCCCTTCACCTTCGAGCTGATGGGCGCCGAGCACACCATCCCCGCGGGCGCCTCCCGCACGGTGACCGTCCCGCTGCAGGAGGACCAGGCCTACGACTTCACGATCACCGGACCCCACGGCTTCAGCCATCGCTTCGCCGGAGTCCTCGACTGCAAGACGCAGGGTGCGATCACCACGCAGTCGGCCCAGGTCCACAATGAGCCCAGCCCCGCCTCGGTCGGCGGTACCACGGCCCCCGACACCAACCTCGCCGCGACGGGCGGCTCCGCCATCACCCCGCTGATCGCCGGGGTGGCCATCGGCTTCGTGGTGATCGGCGGCGCGGTCCTGGTCCTGCTGCGCAAGCGCGAACAGGCCGACGGCTGACCCGGTCCGGCGTCACACCTCGTCGTTCTGGGCGCCGGTCTCGTCCTGGGCCGTGCCGGGCTCGTCCTGGGGAGCGTCCGGAAAGACCAGCCCTGCCGAACCGCTGATCATCCCGACGGCCCCCAGGCCGGCGAACACCAGCCGCCCGACGGCCTTGGCACCGTGCCAGTCGTGCGGAGCCCCGAAAACCACCCAGGCCCCCAACGCGATGCCAGCGATCAGGACTGCGAGTCCGCCGATACGACGTAAGCCGTGACTCATGCGCTCATGATCGGCCCCCACCGATCGGCGCTCAACTGTCACAGAGTCAAACGAGCCACCCCATGACAACAGCAAACGCCCAGGTCAGAGCGGACCGAGCTAACGGGTTTCCGCCCAGGGGTGGCCGTACGGCAAGATGGGGTGTATCTGCCCACTGCCAGATTTCAAGCTGCCGGACGGTTTCTCTTGGCTGAGTTCATTTACACCATGCGCAAGACGCGCAAGGCGCACGGCGACAAGGTGATCCTCGATGATGTCACCCTGAACTTCCTGCCGGGAGCGAAGATCGGCGTCGTCGGGCCGAACGGTGCCGGTAAGTCGACCGTGCTGAAGATCATGGCGGGGCTCGAGCAGCCGTCGAACGGCGACGCGTTCCTGTCCCCGGGCTACAGCGTCGGCATCCTGCTGCAGGAGCCGCCGCTGAACGAGGAGAAGACCGTCCTGGAGAACGTCCAGGACGGTGTCGCCGAGATCAAGGGCAAGCTCGACCGGTTCAACGAGATCGCCGAGCTCATGGCGACCGACTACTCCGACGCGCTGCTCGACGAGATGGGCAAGCTGCAGGAGGAGCTGGACCACGCCAACGCGTGGGACCTGGACGCGCAGCTGGAGCAGGCCATGGACGCCCTCGGGTGCCCGCCCGGCGACTGGCCCGTCACCAACCTCTCCGGTGGTGAGAAGCGCCGCGTCGCGCTCTGCAAGCTGCTGCTGGAGGCCCCCGACCTGCTGCTGCTCGACGAGCCCACCAACCACCTCGACGCCGAGTCGGTGAACTGGTTGGAGCAGCACCTCGCCAAGTACGCGGGCACCGTCGTGGCCATCACCCACGACCGGTACTTCCTGGACAACGTGGCCGAGTGGATCCTCGAGCTCGACCGCGGCCGTGCGTACCCGTACCAGGGCAACTACTCCACCTACCTGGAGACCAAGGCCTCCCGTCTGAAGGTCGAGGGCCAGAAGGACGCCAAGCGGCAGAAGCGGCTCAAGGAAGAGCTGGAATGGGTGCGGTCGAACGCCAAGGGGCGGCAGGCCAAGTCCAAGGCGCGTCTCGCCCGGTACGAGGAGATGGCCGCCGAAGCGGAGAAGATGCGGAAGCTGGACTTCGAGGAGATCCAGATTCCGCCGGGCCCGCGGCTCGGCAACATCGTCGTCGAGGTCGACAAGCTCAACAAGGCCTTCGGGGAGAAGGTCCTCGTCGACGGGCTCAGCTTCACGCTGCCGCGCAACGGCATCGTGGGCGTCATCGGCCCGAACGGCGCCGGCAAGACCACCCTGTTCAAGATGATCCAGGGGCTGGAGACGCCGGACTCCGGTGACATCAAGGTCGGCGAGACCGTCAAGATCAGTTACGTCGACCAGGGGCGCGCCAACCTCGACCCGAAGAAGACGCTGTGGGAGGTCGTGTCCGACGGGCTCGACTACATCAACGTCGGCCAGGTCGAGATGCCGAGCCGGGCGTACGTGTCCGCGTTCGGCTTCAAGGGCCCGGACCAGCAGAAGCCGACCGGCGTCCTCTCCGGCGGTGAGCGCAACCGGCTCAACCTGGCGCTCACCCTCAAGCAGGGCGGCAACCTGCTGCTCCTCGACGAGCCCACCAACGACCTGGACGTGGAGACCCTCAGCAGCCTGGAGAACGCGCTGCTGGACTTCCCCGGCTGCGCCGTGGTCGTCTCCCACGACCGGTGGTTCCTCGACCGCGTCGCCACGCACATCCTCGCCTACGAGGGTGAGTCGAAGTGGTTCTGGTTCGAGGGCAACTTCGAGTCGTACGAGAAGAACAAGATCGAGCGGCTCGGCCCGGACGCCGCGCGTCCGCACCGCGCCACCTACAAGAAGCTGACCCGGGGCTGATCGATCTTGCGCCACATCTATCGCTGCCCGCTGCGCTGGTCGGACATGGACGCGTACGGACATGTCAACAACGCGATCTTCCTCCGCTATCTGGAGGAGGCTCGCATCGACTTCCTGTCGCTGCGCGGCACGGAGTCCAAGCAGGGGTCCGTGGTGGCGCGCCATGAGATCGACTACCGGCGCCAGCTCGTCCACCGGCCCACGCCCGTGGACATCGAGCTGTGGGTCACGGAGATCAGGGCCGCGTCCTTCACCGTCAGCTACGAGGTGAAGGACGCGGACGCGATCTACGTACAGGCTGCCACCGTGGTCGTCCCGTTCGACTTCGAGACCCAGCGGCCGCGCCGGATCACCGCCGGGGAGCGGGAGTTCCTCCAGAAGTACCGGGACGACTCCGACGAGGAGGCCGTCGCCGCATGACGGTGCTGCACCTGGCCGACGAGACGGAGGCGGCCGACCTCGCCGCCTTCCTCTCCCGGCTGCTCCACTACGACCGTGGAGCCGCGGTGCGCCTGCAGGCGGCCGGCACGGCGCTCGCCGTCTTCGGCCGGCCGCCGTCCTTCGAGGTGCTGGCCGTCCGTGCGGTACGGCTGGCGAAGCCCTACGAGAAGGGCCTCGACGCCACCCTCGACGTGACCGTCTCCGCCGGTGAGTTCCTTCAGTCCGTGGACGAGCGCGGGGCCACCGCCGCCGTGCCGGGCGCGGTCACCGGTCCGCCGTGGGCCGGTGTACTGCCGCCGCGCGGCGGTTGGCAGCCCGAGCCGGGGCTGCCCTCGCCGGACGCGCTGCGGGCCACCGTCGCCGCGGCGGTCACCGAGTTCCGGTCCCGTACGGAGGAACTCGCGCCGGACGGCCGTACCCGCGCGGAGCTGGACCGGATCGGGCGGGACATCTGGTCCCGGGAGATCGGGCGGACCGGGCTTCCGGTGCGGGCCGTGCACGCGGCCCAGTCCCTGGGCTTCCTGCGGCCGGGCGCCGATCCGGCCGACACCGCGCTGTTCTCCTCGGGGGCGTGGCTCAGGCTGCGCACCCCGTACGGGTCCGTCGCGGTGCGGCGGACGGCCGGGCTCGGCCCGCTGGGCGTCAGCGTGCGCTGAGCCCAGGTGGCTCCTTCCGGCTCATCCCGATCCCCGATCCTCTGTTCGTCACTCCGGATGTTCGTCCCTCCGGGGTTTCGTCACTCCGGAGTGTTGACCATCGACGCCGCGGCGTACGTCAGGTAGTTCCACAGCGTCGTCTCGTGCTCCTCCGACAGCCCGAGTTCGTCGACGGCCACCCGCATGTGCCGCAGCCAGGCGTCGTGCGCCGCCCGATCCACGGTGAAGGGGGCGTGCCGCATCCGCAGCCGGGGGTGGCCGCGGTTCTCGCTGTAGGTGGTGGGGCCGCCCCAGTACTGCATCAGGAACAGGGCGAGGCGCTCCTCGGCCGGGCCCAGGTCCTCCTCGGGATACATCGGCCTGAGGAACGGGTCCTCGGCGACTCCCTCGTAGAAACGGTGGACCAGCCGGCGGAAGGTCTCCTCCCCGCCGACCTGCTCGTAGAAGGTCTGCTCCTGAAGCGTGCCGCGCCGAATCTCATTCACGTCCCCCATGGTCTCAGACCGGGTGACCGAGGACCCGAGCCTTAGGACCTGCGAGAGCTTGAGGACCCGCGGGCCGGCCCGCCCCTACTGTGGACCCCATGGGTGCCTACGACGCCGAGACCGAGCGCCTGGCCGCCGCCGCGCGGGACGCGCTGGTGCGGGAGATCGACGCCGAGGGGTCCTGGGCCTCGGACCCGGTGTGGCGGGAGGCGTTCGCCGTGGTGCCCCGGCATCTGTTCGTGCCGTACTACTACGTCGCCGGACCGCGCGGCTACGAGCGCCGCTGGGGCGAGAGCCCCGACCCGGAGGCCCGCGAGCGCTGGGTGCGCGGCGCCTACGCGGACATCCCGCTGGCCACCCGGCTGCGCGACGGCGAGCTGGTCTCCTCCAGCAGCCAGCCCTCCCTGATGGCGCGCATGCTGGCCGCGCTGGAGGTCGAGGGCGGAAACCGGGTCCTGGAGGTGGGCGCGGGCACCGGGTACAACGCGGCCCTGCTCGTCCACCGGCTCGGGCACGACGGCCTGGTCACCACCGTCGACCTGGAACCGGAGATCACCGAGTCGGCCCGCCGGCATCTGGATGCGGCCGGATTCCACCCGGCCGTCGTCACCGGCGACGGCGCGCGCGGTGTGCCCGAACGCGCCCCGTTCGACCGGATCATCGCCACCTGCGAGCTGTCCACGGTCCCGCGCGCCTGGCTCGCCCAGTGCCGCCCCGGCGCCCGCATTCTGACCCCGCTGGCCACCGGCCTGCTCGCGCTCACGGTGCGGGACGCGACACACGGCGAGGGCCGCTTCCTGCCCACGGCCGCCTACTTCGTGCCGCTGCGCGGCGAGGGCCGGTCAGGCGCGGAGGGCGTGTCGCTCGCCGGTCTGCCGAGCCGGGCCCGCGAGCAGGAGACCTTCCGCTTCCTGCTCGCGCTGACCCGGGGCACCCTCGATCCGCACGAGGCCTGTGCACTGTGGGAGCGCGAGGGCTGCCCGGAGCGCGAGCGGTACGGCGTCACGGTCGACGGCGAGCACGCCTGGGCGTGGCTGGACGGGCCGGAGGGGCCGTACGCCTGGCCCCTGCCCTGACTCCTGCTGCCGACCGCGCTCCTGCCGACCGCGCTCCTGCCGGCCGCGCTCCTGCTAGCCGCGACGGATGGTGATCGTCGTCCAGGCACCCACGTGCACCCGGTCGCCGTCCTGAAGCGGAACCGGCACGAACGGCTGGATCGGTTCCTCGGACATGTTGACCGTGGTGCCGTTGGTCGAGTTCTGGTCGACCACCGCCCAGTTGCCGTCCGGCTGCTGCACCAGCACCGCGTGCTGGTGCGAGACGCCCGGGTCCTCCGGCGGCACCGCCAGGTCGATGTCGGGGGTGTCGCCGGTGGAGTGCCGGCGGCGGCCGATGGTGACCTGGTTGCCGCTGAGCGTGCGCTGCTGCTCGGGCGAGTACGCGGGCAGGTTCAGGCCCGCGGCCTCGGGACCCGAGCGCTGCATCATCGCCATGAAGTAGTCACGGTCCGGGCCGATGGTCGCCGTCCAGGTGACCGGTCCCGCGGGCTGCTGCGGGAAGCCGGGGCCGCCGGGCGGGGCCTGGGTGGCGCCGGGCTGGGGGTAGCCGTAGCCACCGCCGCCCTGTCCGCCACCGGGACCGCCGGAGGGGCCGGTGGACGACGGCGGGGAGATGACCCAGTCGTCGTCACCGCCGCCGAAGGACGGGCCGCCGGAGGGCGCGCCGCCGGGCGGCCGGCCGGTCTCGCGCGGGAACGCGGGCGGCGCGGGCGGGCCGGACTGCTGGAACGCCTGCGGGGCCCCGCCGGGACCGGCACCGGGACCGGCGGGCGGGGTCGGAACGGGCGGCGGCGGTACCGGACGCGAAGGGTCGCCGCCGAAGCCGGAGGGACCGCCCTGGGTCGGACCGGGGGGCGTGGGGCCACCGGGAGTCGAGGGCTCACGGCCGAAGGGCCCACCGGGACCGGACGGCTCACGACCGAAGGGCGGCGGACCGGAGGGGCCGCCGGAACCCGGGCCCTGAGACTGACCGGGACCGCCACCGAAGCCGGACGGCCCACCGGAACCCTGGCCACCCTGACCCGGTCCGCCACCGAAGCCGCCCGGCGCGCCCGGACCGCCCGGACCCTGCCCCTGAGGCTGCCCCGGACCGCCACCGAAGCCGGAGGGGCCGGGACCACCGGCACCCTGACCCGGACCGCCACCGAAGCCCGAAGGACCGCCGGAACCCGGGCCGCCCTGCCCCGGACCGCTACCGAAGCCGCCAGGAGCGCCCGGACCGCCCGGACCGGGCGAGGTCGGCGGGCCCGCCGGGCCGCGCTCGCCGGTGAACGGCGTCGGGCCCGACGGCTCGCTGCCGAAGGACGGGATCGGCTCGGCGGGCCGGTTCATCTGCGAGGGCCGGGAGCCCTGGTACTCGTATCCGTCATTGCCGCCGTACGTCGCGCTCGGCGGCTGGAACCGCGGCTGCGGCGGGCGCGGCGCGGCCGGGGTGTACGAGGTGGCCGTGTTGGTCAGGAAGTTCCACCGGCACTCCTCGCAGAAGGGCGCACCGCCCTCGCGGGGCGTACGGCACTGCGGGCACAGTTCCGGCTCCGGGGCCGACGCGGCCGGCGGGCGTCCGCCGGTCTGGGTGCCCTGCGGGGGCGGGAAGCCGTAACCGCCCGGGGGCGGGGGCGGCGGGGGCGGAGGTACGGCACCGGCCATGCGGTGACCGCAGACCTCGCACCAGTCGTCGGAACCCGACTGGTGTCCGTTCGGGCAGGTCGGCATGTCGGTGCTTCCCCTTCTCCTACGCTTCCAGGGTCACTTCTTTACACGAACAGTCTTTGTGGACCGGGTCTCCAGAGTCATCTCATCCGCCTCTGCGACCTTCGTCTTCAACCGCACAGTACCTGTCGCGGCGTCGACCACGTCCACCACCTTCGCAAGCAGTTTCGCAGTATCGGCGTTCCCGGAGGCGTTGGCGAGCTGAACGGCACGCCCCAGTTTGGCCGTTGCGCCATCGAAATCGCCCGCTTTACGGAGATCGAGACCTTGCTTGATGGCTTGTGCCAGTTCGGCCTGCCCGGTGTAGTGGGCGACTTGGGGGTTGATCGAGGTGGAGGCCGCCATGTCGTCGGTCCACACCGCCCGCACGAGCCCCTGCGCGCCGAGGTTCTGTACCGATCCGTCCGATTGGGGCACCACCAGGGAGACCCGCGCGGCGAGCATCTCCTGGCCCAGGCCGGCCGCCGGCACCTCCACGCACAGGTGGTAGTCGCGGGACTCGTCGCCCCAGGACCCGGTCGGATAGTCCCCGGCGCGCGGCCCGGCCTCGGTGCGGCGGGCGGTCAAGTCCTCGACGGTGGGGGCGACTTGCTTGACGAACCGGATGGTCGTGCCGACCGGCGTCCACACCCGCAGGGAGACGTCCGCGACCTCCTTGCCCATCGCCGTCTCCATCATCTGCGTGAAGTCGGCGGCGAGGCCGGCCGGGTCGGCGACGATGTCGGCGGTGCCGAGCAGCGCGGAGGCGATCTCTGTGACTTCTTTCACTTCCCAGTCGGTGCCCACGCCGCGCGCGTCACAGGTGAACCGTCCGGCACACGCCTCCAGCGCCGCCCGCAGATCCTGAGGCGACTCGTGCTCGTTGCGGCCGTCGGTGAGCAGGATGCCGTGCCGGATCGTGACGGCCGCCGAGTTCAGCAGCCGGTCGGCGAGCCGCAGCCAGGTGCCGATGGCCGTGCCGCCGCCCGCGCTGAGCCGTCGTAGCGCCTGCTTGGCCTGCTCGCGGGTGGCGGGGTCGGCGACCGCGAGGCCCCCGCCGCCCGGGTAGACCTCCTTGGCCACGTGCGTGCCGCCGATCACCGCGAAGTGCGTGCCATCGCGCAGGGTGTCGATCGCGGCGGCCGTGGCGTCCCGGGCGTTGCGCATCTTGGTCGGCGGGTAGTCCATCGAACCGGAGCAGTCGACCATGAGCGCCACGGCGGCGGCCGGGCCCCGGCCCTTGGGGTACACCGGGGTCACGGCGGACCCGACGGTGCCGCCGCCGGTCGCCGTCACGGTGACGATCGCGTTGACCTCGCGCCCGCCCTCCGGCAAGTACTCGTTCTGATAGACGTCCATCGAGAACTGCGGCACATGCGACTTCGCGAAATTGGCCATGCGTACTCAAATCCCCCTTGACCGCCCCGCTGACACAGGGCGACGGCTGTGAACGGACCGGTCCCCGACGGCCCGTGTGAGGCTTTCCCCGCTCCCGCTCCCGCGGCCTCAGGCCGATCCTGCCCCCTGCGGCGGCGCCGGGAACGGCACGACGGCCACTGTTACGTTGTCGTGGCCCCCGCCGTCCAGGGCGTGGCCGACCAGCACCCGGGCGCTGTGCAGCGGGCGCGCGGCCGCGTCCGCCGGCACGACCTCGGACATCTCCTCGGCCGTCTCGGCGTAGTTCCACAGGCCGTCGGTGCACACCACCACGACTCCGGGCCGGTCCGGCTTGAAGGAGGTCGTGTGCGGCTCCAGCTCGTAGGCGTCCGCGCCGAGCCAGCCGGTGATCGCGTGGGCGCGCTCGTCGGCGTACGCCTCGGCCTCGCTCATCAGACCGGCGGCGACCATCTGTGCGGCCCAGGAGTCGTCCTCGGTCAGCCGGGCCGCCGGCGCGGTGCGGTCGTCGGGCACCCAGTAGACGCGGCTGTCGCCGACCCAGCCGACGACCAGCAGCCCGGAGGCGACCACCGCGCCCACGATCGTGCACGCCGGGGCGTTCTGGTGCGGGGCGTGCTCGCGGGCCGTGGCGGGTTCCTCGGCGAGGGCGTTCACGGCCTGTGCGGCGGCGACGATCGCCTCGTGCATGGCCGTCTGCGGATGCGTGCCGCGCGGCAGGGAGGTCAGCAGCGTGTCACCGGCCGCCTGCGAGGCGGCGGTCGACGCGTCGTCGGGGCGGGTCGCGGAGGACACGCCGTCGCAGACGATCGCGACGCAGGCCGGGGTGCCGTCGGGCAGCGCGGTGTGGCCGACGGCGAAGGCGTCCTCGTTGCGGTGGTGGCGCAGGCCCCGGTCGCTGACGGCGGCCACCGGGCCCGACTCCCGCTCCATGTGGTCGCGTTCGCGGGGCTGGGCGTGCCCGCAGTTCTCGCAGTAGCCGTCGCTGTCCACCCGGCCGGCCCGGCAGGCCACGCACACCTGCGCCGGCTCCTCGGGCGGGGCGAGGTTCTCGGCCACGCGCGGGTCGGGCGCCTGCAGCGGGTACTCCTCGGGCTCCGCGAGCCGGTCGAAGCGCACCCCGGAGCCGGTCGGCTGCCCCGGACCTCCCTGAGGGCCGGGCCCGTGCTCGGGCAGGGGGGTGCCGCCGGAGTCGGTGCCGGGCAGGTCGGCCGGCAGGTGCGGCGCCGGCGGGGTGCCGGAGCCGTCCGGCTCGGGGACGGGCCAGCCCACGCCGTCCCCGCCGGAACCGCTCGCGGAGCCGTTCATGGTCAGCGTCGGATGGTCCTGCGGCGGCTCGGGTACGACGGAGAGGTCGTACCCGCACGCTCCGCAGAAGAGGTCGCCCGACTCCACGGGCTCCGCGCAGCTCGGGCACTTCGCCAGTGCGGCCTGCTGGGGCATCTGCGACATCAACTACACCCACGTCCGGGGGCGGTAACGGTTGGCCCGTTCCACCAGTTCGATCCTCTCCTCGCCGCCGGGCGCCAGCCGGGCCAGCGTGCGGTAGGCGCGCTCCAGGCCGAAGCGGAGTCCCCGCTCGTCCAGACCGCTGCCCAGCAGCACCCGCCCACCGACGGCGGGCCGGCTGTCCTGGCCTCCGGAGAGTATCCAGTCCAGCGCCGAGCCGAGCACTTCTGCGGCCAACTGCTCGCGTCGCGCCGGGTCCAGGCCGTACGCGTCCAGCGCCTCGACCTGCCCGGCGGCGGCCGTCAGGTCGTCCAGGAACGGTATGTCACCGGCGGTCGCGGTGCGCCCTCTGAGCCGCGCCCGTACGGCGGCGACCCGGGCGGCCGTGTAGTGGATGGAGGACTCCGGCACCGACTCCAGGGTCGTTACGGCACCGTGCCGGTTCCCGGCCGCGAGCTGCACCCGGGCGAGCCCGAACGCGGCGCTCACGAAGCTCGGGTCGGTCGCCCACACCAGGTGGTAGTACTCGGCCGCGTTGTCCAGCTGGCCCAGCACCTCCGCGCACAGGCCGAGCGCCAGCTTGGGCACGGCCTCGCCGGGGAAGGCGTCGTAGATCGCGTCGAAGGCGAGCGCGGCACCCTCGAAGTCTCCGGTGACCAGGGCGGCCACGCCCCGGTACCACACCACCCGCCAGTCGTCGGGCCGTTCCTCCTCCAGCTTGGCCAGGCTCATCAGCGCGGCCTGGTGGTCGCCGCTCTCCAGCCGGGCGCGGACCTGCCGGAGCCGGGTCTCCACGGTCTGCGTCGGCGCCGCGTCCAGGGCACTGATCAGCTCGGCCGGCGCGGAGGTCATCAGGCCTGCCAGGAAACCCGCGTTGGGGTCGCCCGGATCGACCAGCGGGACCGGCAGGGCGAGCGCGGTGGCGGGGGTGTCGACGGGCCTGACGAGGGCGGCCGGGGGCAGGCCGGACGCCGCGGACCCGTACGGCCCGGCCGCGGGCCCGGCGAGCGCCGGCGCGGCCACACCGGATCCCGGTCCGGCGGACCCGACCGGCGTACCCGCTCCCGCCGCCGGTCCGGCGGCCACGGCCGCGCGGGCCCCGGCTGTGGGGCCGGCTGTCCCGGACGCGGGCCCGCCGACTCCGGAACGCGACGTGCCGAGTGCCCCGGCCGCCGACTCCGGCAGGGCGCCGGTGGTGGGCCCGTGTGTCCCGTGCGCGGGCGTACCGGTTGCGGGACCCGCCGTGCCCTGCGCGAGCCCGCCCGCTCCAGGGCCGTTGGCCGTCCCCGGCGCTCCGGTGCCCCGCCGCCTGCGTCCCCGCGCCTCCCGCGCCCCCAGCCGGGACACGTCCCCGTCCAGTCGGGGGAACAACTCCCGGTCGGTGACCCTCACCTCGGGGCCGAACAGGGTGGACAGGGCGGGCCGGGCGTGGCCGGTCTGCAGGGAGACGACCTCGCGCAGAACACCCGTCAGCTGCTCGGCCATCTCCTGCGCGGAGGCGAACCGGCGGGCCGGGTCGGGGTCGGTGGCGCGCACGAGCAGCCGGTAGAAGGACTCGTAACGGCGGAAGACGTCGATGGTGTCGGGGTCGGGCAGCGAGTCCACATAGACGTTCGTGTAGCCCTGGAAGTCGAACGTGAGCACCGCGAGGGTACGGCCGACCGTGTACAGGTCGCTCGCCACCGACGGGCCGACCTCGGCGACCTCGGGCGCCTGGTAGCCGACCGTGCCGTAGATCGCGGACTCGTCGTCGTCCATGCGGCGCACGGCGCCCATGTCGATCAGCTTGAGCTGGTCCTCGGTCTGGATGGCGTTGTCGACCTTGAAGTCGCAGTACAGGAGGTTACGGCTGTGCAGGTGGCCGAGGGCCTCCAGCGTCTCGATGCCGTACGCGCAGGCCTGCTCCACCGGCAGCGGGTCGCGGCGGCCCTCCGGCGTGCGGCGGGCGTTGGCGATCTCCTTCAGGGACTTGCCGCCGACGTACTCCATGACGATGTAGCCGTCGAGGGAGCCGGTGCGCTGGTCCAGGTGCTCCACGAAGTTGTAGATCCGCACGATGTTGGCGTGCTCGATCTCCGCGAGGAAGCGCCGTTCGGAGATCGCGGCGGCCATCGCGTCCTGGTCGCCGGTGTCCAGCAGGCCCTTGAGCACCACCCAGCGGTCGGAGACGGCCCGGTCCACGGCGAGGTAGATCCAGCCGAGCCCGCCGTGCGCGAGACAGCCCACGACCTCGTACTGGCCGTGCACGATGTCCCCGGCCTTCAGCTTGGGTACGAAGGAGTACGGGTGCCCGCACTTGGTGCAGAAACCCTCCGTACGGCCGGGACGGTCACCGCGCGCCCGGCCCACCGGCGCCCCGCAGTCCGAGCGCGAGCAGAACCGCTTCCGCTCCGGCACCTCCGGGTTCTGCAGCACCATCGAGCGCGGATCCGGCCGCGGCACCTGCGGCACGCTCACGAGCCCGGCCCCCAGCCGGCCGCGCGTCGACGTCCCCGACGACGAACCGGAACTGCGCACCGACACCGAGCGGCCGGTGGAGCGGCCCGACGCCGAACGCGACAGCCGCCCGGACACCGAGCGGCGCGACTTCGACGACTGCGAGGACGTGCGCGAGCTGCTGCGCGAACTCCCGCTGTCCGCCGCGCCCCTGGTCACCCCGGTCGCCGGCGACCCGACCAGCCCGCTCGCCGAGACGACCGGGGCGAGACCGCAGGTGTCGCAGTACAGCTCGCCGCCGCCCACGTCCTCGTACGACCCCTCGCAGCCCGGCCGTTGACAGGTCTGCCCCGGCTGACTCATGACTGGTCCCCCTTACGGTCCTCGGGCGCGCCCGCGCCGCCGCCGAGCAGCTCGGCCGCCAGCTGCTGGTAACGCAGCACGGCCTGTTCGGCCACCCGCAGGTCGCAGGGCGCGCTCCACAGCATCCGCCGGGCCGCGTCGTACCGCTCGACCAGGAACGGGTCCTCCGCGAGCCCGTGCCGGGCGACCTTCGCCTTGTACGCGTCGAGCCGGCCGCGCAGCTCGGCGCGGACCGCGAGCGGCGCGGTGACCGCGGTCAACGACTCACGGGCGCGCAGCAGTTCGTCCTCCGCCTTCTGCTCCAGGGACTCCAGGAGCGGGGAGAGCCGGTGCCACTGCCCCTGCCTGCGGTACTCGGCCGCCGTCGCCAGCTGCTCCTGGAGCACGGTAGGCGGGCCGCTGACCACCGGCACCTCGGTCGCCGCGATCTTCGCCAGCACCTCGCCGCGCGCGGTGCGGGCCTCGGCGAGGGTGCGGTCGGCGCGCGAGAGCACGTCCCGCAGCCTGATCAGCCGCGCCTCCGCGTCCTGCCGGACCGTCAGCACGGCGTCGATCTCCCGGCGCACGTCCTCCAGGGCGCGCGCCTCACGGTCGTACACCGTGGTGTCCGGACGGCCGCCGCCGGGCGCCGAACTGCCCTCGGCCGGCACCCAGAACGCGAGCGGGTCCGAGACGACGTCCTCCCGGAGCCTGGTGAGCGTGCGGGTGATTCGCTCCAGGTCGTCGCCGGAGGGGTGCTCACCGGGGCGTACCCCCACGGAGTGGGCGAGTTTGCGGGTGCGCTGCAGTTCCGCGGCGAGTAAATCGATCCGCGCGGGCAGCGCCGACCACACCGCGTCGCAGGCCACGACCAGGTCCAGGCTCGTCGCGTACAGCTCGTTCATCCGGTCCACCAGCGCGGACAGCGAGAAGGACTCGCTGAGTACGCCGTTCCCGGCCACGGTGACGGACTCGCCGCGCAGCAGCTCGGTCAGCTCCACCAGGTCCTCGCGGCTGGCCCAGCGGCGCCGGGCGCGGATCTCACGGGCGGAGCGCAGCGCGGCCGCGTAGGCGTCGAAGTACCCCCACAGCCGCGTGATCCGCGCCTCCGTCTCCTGCCAGCGTTCCCTGGTGACACCGGTCAGGTCGGCGCCTTCGAGGAGTCTGCGGCCCGCGTGGTCCTGCAGCGCCAGCAGCGAGGTCTCGATCGCCTCGTGCTCCTGGTCGAGCCGCGCCAGCGCACGGTCCACCTCGTCCCGGTCCATCACCGGCCCGGCGGGGTCCGTGACGCCCATCGATCACCTCTCGCTGCTTGGGGGTTTCCGGTCGGATACGGCTCAACTCGTCCGCAGATACTGCGGCGCGGGCGGCTTGGACGCGCTGGAGTCCTTCCCCAGTGTCGCCGACAGCCATGTGTCGTAGGACGCCTGCCAGCCGCTGGCTCGGTAGCCCACCAGAATGCGATTGACCCGGCGTACCAGATCGGAGGCGTCCTTCTTCATCGCCACGCCGTAGTACTCGGTGGTGAACGCCCCGCCCTTGAGTTCGACGGTGGGGTCCTGCGCGGCCTGGCTGGCGGCGAGCGCGCCGTCGGTCACCACCGCGTCCACCTCGCCGAGTTGCAGCCTGACCAGGCAGTCGAGCTGGTTGGGGACGGTGGTGGAGATGTCCGTGGAGGAGGGCAGGGTGCCGTCCTTCCGGTCGGCGTCCAGCTTGGTGTACGCCGTCGAACCGGCCGCCGTGCAGATCCGCTTGTGCGCCAGGGTGGAGTTGTAGCCCGTGATGGACGACGACTTGGGCGCGAGGACCTGCTGTCCGGTCTTGAAGTACGGCGCGGAGAACGCCACCTGGGACAGCCGCTCGCAGGTGATCGTCATGGTCCGCACGACCAGGTCCACCCGCCCGTCCTGTATCGCGGAGATCCGCTGGCTGGTCGGGATCGCCTTGAACTGCACCGCGCCCGGGTCGCCGAGGATGTCCTGCGCGATCCGGTGCACCAGGTCGATGTCGAAGCCCTCCAGCTCCGCGCCCTGGGTGTTCGGGTTGCGGTAGCCCCAGTGGTAGCTGTTCTGGTCGACGCCGACGATCAGCTTGCGCTTGGCGCCCGTACGGGCCTTGATCGCGTCGATGGCCGGGCCGTCCGCGTCGGACGGCGACAGGGTCTGGTTCTGCGCCTCGTCGGGCTTGCAGTCCTCGGCGCGGGCCTGCACACCGCTCGCCACGGCCTGACCGGTCCGTACCGGACGGTGCTGCGGGGGCTGCTGGGTGCATGGCAGGAGCAGGACGAACGCCAGCGCCAGCGCGCACAGCACCGCCATCGCGCCGACCCCGCCCCAGCCCCGCAGGGAGGCCCGTACACGTGCCGCGTACATCGTCATGCCCCCTGTCACCGGTACTCCGAAAGCCTGCGGCCGATGCCGAACAGCGCCCCTGCCGCGCCGAGCACCGCGAGCACGGCCGCGCCCACCGGCAGCCCGGCCATGGCGTCCCGGCCGTCGCCGGCGGCCTGCTGGAACTCGGTCTGCTCGTGGTCGATGGCCCGGGCGAGGTTGGCGTCGACGCTGTCGAAGCACTCGCCGGTGGCGCCCTTGGCGCCGATCACCATGTCCAGCGCCTGCTGGTAGTTGCCGTCCTCGTCCTCGGTGCGGGCCGCGGCGTGGCGCTGCTTCCACACCGCCATGTTGGCCTCCGCCGCCTTCACCGGTGCGCTGCCGCCCTGGTCGTCGGCGAGCTTCGCGGCCCCGGTCAGGCCGTTGCCGAGGGTGGTCATGTCCTTGTCGAAGTCGTAGTAGTACGCGTCGTACGTCTGCCCGCCGACCGTGATGGTCTCGGCGCCGCGCGCCACCAGACTCAGGTTCTCGTTGCCGCGTGCCTTCAGGGAGGCGATGCGGGCGTCGTGCAGCACGGTCAGCGATCTGATGCCGTGGTCGTAGGAGCCGTTCAGCTCCGAGCGGGCCACCGCGTGCCCCACGACCAGCCACAGCAGGGCGACGGTGGTGGCGGCGGAGGCGGCGACCAGGCCGTGGTTGAGAACGCGGTTGGTGCGCCGGTAGCTGCGCTGCTGGGCCCAGCCGAGCGCGGCCAGCGCGAGCACGCCGAGTGCGATGGCGACCCACGGGTACGGCGTGGCGGAGCCGTAGTCGGCGTCCAGCCGCTGGTTCTCCTTGGTGTAGAGATCCTCCGCGGTCGGGAGCATCTCCTTCTGCATCTTCTCGTTGGCGTAGCGCAGATACGCGCCGCCGACCGGGTAGCCCTGCCGGTTGTAGGTCCGGGCGCGCTCGATGAGCCCCTTGTACTCGGGCAGCAGCTTGTTCAGCCTGGCGATGGTCGCCTCGGAGGCCGATCCCGGCTCGGCGTTCGCGGCGGCGGTCACCAGGCCCGCGGCGGCCGTCTGGATGTCCTTCTCGTACCGGTCCCGGGAGGCGGCCGTCTCCTGCCCGCCGGCCAGGAAACCGCTGGAGGCGGCCGTGTTGGCGTCCGCGAGCGAGCGGTAGATGCCGGCCGCGCCGGCACTGAGCGGCTGACTGCGGTGCAGCACGTCGTCGGCGGCGGCCGCCCGCTCGCTGGCCTGCCAGGCGGTGACCGCGCCGAACGCCACGACCAGCAGCGCCAGTACGGCCCCGATCATCCGCAGCCGCCCCGGCTCGGTGGTCGCCGCGTCCCGCAGCCGGTCGACGCCCTCGGCGAACGCGGTCCGCCGGGCTGACGGGCCCGGGGAGCCGGGGGGAGCCGGGCGGGCGGGCTGCGCGGGGATGCCGGGGACGGCGGGCAGGCCGGGGCCCGCCGGCGGTGGTGGTGCCGTGCTGCTCTGCGGCGGGTGTGTCACTCGACCTCCCCCAGGGTCATCCGTTCGCCGCCAAGTATCGCCGCCGGGACCGACATCCGCACCGGCCTTCACTGGATCTTGATCGGATCGCAGCGTGCGCTGCCCATGAATACGCCCTGTGCACCTGTTCGGTTCCAGCGGGGCCGGCTCCCGCTCCCCGCGCCCCGCTCACCCCTCCCAGTGCCCCCGCGCGCGCTCCCGCGCCCGTGCGTCCGCCCCCAGCCTGTCCAGGCCCAGCAGGGCCGCGCCCAGGACCGGGCTCGCGGTGACCACGCGGACGTCGGCCTTGGGGGCGCGAGCGGCCAGCAGGTCGCGGACGCCGTCGTCGAGCAGGGCGTGACCGGCGGTCAGGACGCTGCCGCCCAGCAGGACCGGCGTCTCCTCGTCGAGCAGGTCCAGGCGGGTCAGCGCCACCGTGGCCATCACCGCGACCTCCTCCGCGAGCCGGGCGACGATCGAGCGGGCCACCGCATCGCCCTCGGCGGCGGTCGCGAAGAGCACCGGGGTCAGCTCGTGCCGGCGGTCGTGGCCGATCTGCTCCAGGTGCAGGGCTTCGATCAGTGCGTACATGGTCGGCAGGCCGAAGTGGCCGGGCAGGGTGCGGGCCAGCGCCGTCGGTCCGCCCCGGCCGTCCTCCGCGCGCGCCGCGAACCACAGGGCCTCCTCCGCCAGCCCCCAGCCCCCGCCCCAGTCCCCGGAGATACGGCCGATGGCCGGGAAGCGCGCCGTACGGCCGTCGGGTCGCATGCCGACGCAGTTGATGCCCGCCCCGCACACCACCGCCACCCCGCGCGGCTCGGCGACACCCGCGCGTAGGACCGCGAAGGTGTCGTTGCGCACCTCCACCGACGCGCCCCAGCCGCGCGCCCCCAGCGCCGTCGCCAACTGCTCCTCCTCGACGGGGAGATCGGCGTTGGCCAGGCACGCCGAGACGTGCGAGACGGACGTGACGCCCGCGTCCGCGAAGGCACGCCCCACCGGTTCGGCCAGCGCCTCCAGCGCCGCCGGCACCCCGACCACGGGCGGGCGGAAGCCGCCGCCGCGAGCCGTGGCCAGCACCTCCCCGGCGGCGGTGACCACGGCCACGTCGGTCTTGCTGTTGCCCGCGTCGATGGCGAGTACCCCTGCGGGAACGGGTGAGGTCAGGCCCACGCGAGGTGCTCCCGGTTGTGTGCGATCAGCTGGTCGGTGAGGGCGTCGGCGTACGCGTACTGGCCGATGAGCGGATGGGCGAGCAGCGCTTGGAAGACGCGGTCGCGGCCGCCGCGCAGCGCCGCCTGAAGAGCAAGCTCCTCGTACGCCGTCACGTTCGCGATCAGACCGGAGAACAGGGGGTCGAGCTCGGGCACCGGCAGCGGGGCCGGGCCGGCCGGGCCGACCGCGGCCTGGACCTCGATCACCGCGTCGTCGGGGAGGAAGGGCAGCGTGCCCCGGTTGACGGCGTTCACCACCTGGTACGGGCTGCCTCCCCCGCCCAGCAGGGCCGCCGCCAGGTCCACGGCCGCCTCCGAGTAGTAGGCGCCGCCCCGCCTGGCCAGCAGCGCCGGCTTCTCGGCCAGGGCCGGGTCGCCGTACATCGCCAGCAACTCGCGTTCCATGGCGGCCACTTCGGCGGCCCGGGACGGCTTGGTGCGCAGTTCGCGCACGACCTCGTCGTGGGCGTAGTAGTAGCGCAGATAGTAGGAGGGGACCACGCCCAGGCGGTCCAGAAGGGGGCGCGGGAGGTGCAGGTCGTCGGCGATGGTGTCGCCGTGCTGGGCCAGCAGCTCGGGCAGGACGTTCTCGCCCTCCGGGCCGCCCAGCCGTACCCCCGTCTCCCACGTGAGGTGGTTGAGGCCCACGTGCGCGAGATGGACGTCGGCCGGCGCCACGCCCAGCAGGCCGGCGAACTTCCGCTGGAACCCGATCGCCACGTTGCACAGCCCGACCGCCCGGTGCCCGGCCTGGAGCAGGGCGCGGGTGACGATGCCGACCGGGTTGGTGAAGTCGATGATCCAGGCCCGGGGGTTGGTACGGCGGACCCGTTCGGCGATGTCGAGGACCACCGGGACCGTGCGCAGCGCCTTGGCCAGGCCGCCCGCGCCGGTGGTCTCCTGGCCGACGCAGCCGCACTCCAGCGGCCAGGTCTCGTCCTGCTCGCGGGCCGCCTGGCCGCCGACGCGCAGCTGGAGCAGTACGGCGTCGGCGCCGTCGACGCCCGCGTCCAGGTCGGCGGTGGTGACGATCCGGCCAGGGTGGCCCTGCTTGGCGAAGATCCGCCGGGCCAGCCCGCCCACCAGCTCCAGGCGCTCGGCGGCCGGGTCCACGAGGACGAGTTCCTCGACGGGCAGGGTGTCGCGCAGGCGTGCGAAGCCGTCGATGAGTTCGGGCGTGTAGGTCGAGCCTCCGCCCACCACAGTGAGTTTCACAGTCGGATCAACCCTTTACTCCGGTGAGGGTGACGCCCTCGACGAACGCCTTCTGGGCGAAGAAGAACACGAGGATCACGGGGGCCATGACCAGCACGGTCGCGGCCATGGTGAGGTTCCAGTCGGTGTGGTGGGCGCCCTTGAAGGACTCCAGGCCGTAGGACAGGGTCCAGGCGCCGGGGTTCTCCGAGGCGTAGATCTGGGGGCCGAAGTAGTCGTTCCACGCGTTGAAGAACTGGAAGAGGGCGACGGCGGCGATGCCCGGCTTCGCCATCGGCAGGACGACCTTCAGCAGGGTCCTGAGGTCACCGCAGCCGTCGACCCTCGCCGCGTCCAGGTACTCGTTCGGGATCGTCATCAGGAACTGGCGCAGCAGGAAGATGGAGAACGCGTCGCCGAACGCCAGCGGGATGACCAGGGGCCACAGCGTGCCCGAGAGGTCCAGCTGCTTCGCCCAGAACAGGTACATCGGGATGATGATCACCTGCGGGGGCAGCATCATCATCGAGATCACCAGCATGAGGGAGAGATTGCGGCCCCGGAAGCGGAACTTGGCGAGCGCGTACGCCACCGGGATGGACGACACCACGGTCAGGACGGTGCCGAGGCCGGCGTAGATCAGGGTGTTCTTCCACCAGGTCAGGAAGCCGGGCGTGTCGAAGACCTTCCGGTAGTTGCCCCACTCCCAGGTGTGCGGGATCAGGTCGCGGCTGAGCGCCTGGGTGTCGCTCATCAGCGAGGTCAGGAACACGAAGACGAACGGCAGGGTGAAGAACAGGGCGGCGGCGACGCCGAGGGAGTGGATTGCGATCCATTCGAGGAGCGCGCGGCGCCGGGCCGAGCGCTCGGCCACGGAGACGACCGGGGGTGCCGGCTTCACCGGCTGGTCGAGTACTTGGGTCATGGTCAGTCACCTGCCTGGATGAGACCGCCCCGGCGCCGCATCAGCAGTGCGGTGAACGCCATCGACAGGACGAAGAGGACCAGGGCGACGACACACGAGGAGCCGTAGTCGAAGCGCTGGAACCCGAGGTTGTAGACGAGCTGGGGGAGGGTGAGCGTGGACTTGTCCGGGTAGCCGGGCTCGAACTGGGTGCCCGCGCCCTGGATCACACCCGAGGCGACCTTCCCCGCGATCAGGGGCTGGGTGTAGCACTGCATGGTCTGGATCACGCCGGTGACCACGGCGAACATCACGATCGGGGAGATGTTCGGCAGCGTGACGTACCGGAACCGCTGCCACGCGGACGCGCCGTCCAGCTCGGCCGCCTCGTACTGCTCCGTCGGCACGTCGAGCAGCGCGGCCATGAAGATGACCATCAGGTCGCCGATGCCCCAGAGGAAGAGCAGGGTCAGGGCCGGCTTGGACCAGGCGGGGTCGTTGAACCAGCCCGGCGCCGGGATGCCCATCTTCTCCAGGAGCGAGTTGACCGGCCCGGTACCGGGGTTGAGCAGGAAGGCGAAGGCCATGGTCGCCGCGACCGGCGGGGCCAGGTACGGCAGGTAGAACAGGGTACGGAAGACACCCGTCCCCGTCTTGATCTTGGTGATGAGCAGGCCGACGCCGAGCCCGAAGAGGACCCGGAGGGTCACCACCACGACGACCAGCCACAGCGTGTTGCGCAGGGCCGGCCAGAAGAGCGGGTAGTGCGCGAAGACGTAACGCCAGTTCTTCCCACCGCTCCACGTCGGCGGCCGGAAGCCGTCGTAGTGCATGAAGGAGAAGTAGACCGTCGAGATCAGCGGATACGCGAAGAAGACCGCGAAACCGATCAGCCAGGGCGACATGAAGGCGGCCGTTTTCAGGGCCGCCCGTCGGCGCTTGGACGCCAGGGTGAGCGCGCTCATGGCTATTTCGCCTGCGCGATGTCCGTGTCGATCTGCGCGGCCGTCGTCCTCAGACCGGCCTTCAGATCGGTGACCTTGCCGCTTTCGTAGTCGTAGCCGAACTGCTGGATCGTCACCAGGTACTGGCCTCCGTTGACGGAGGCGGGAGTGGTGGCGGAGTTCGGGTTGGCGGCGATGTCGAGGAAGGTCCTGAACCGCGGGTCGTACGTCAGCTTCGGGGACTTCAGCGCGGCCAGCGTGGAGGGGACATTGTGGATGCCATTGGCGAATCCGACCACGGCGTCCGTGTCCGTGGTGATGTACTTGACGAATTCCCAGGCCGCGTTCTGCTTGTGGCTGGTGGCGGCGATGCCCGCGATCGTGCCGGTGATGTAGCCCTTGCCGTACTGTGCCGCCTGGTCGTCGGGCACGGGCAGCGGGGCGACCCCGATCTCGAACTTCGGTTTGGCCTGCTCGGCCATTCCGAGCCGCCACTCGCCGTCGAGCTGCATGGCGACCTGACCGGTGTGGAAGGGGTGCTTGGGGCCCCATTCGTCACCCAGCGTGGCCCGGAACTTCTCCAGCTTCTGGAAACCGCCGAGTTCGTCCACGAGCCGCTTCTGGAGCGCGAATCCCTTCTCGAACGCCGGGTCCTTGGCGAGGTCGGACTTTCCGTCCTTGCCGAAGTACGTCGGCGAGAACTGGGCGAAGTAGTGCTCGGTGGTGGTCTCCCAGCCGTGGTAGTCCGGCATGAACCCGAGCTGCTTGTAGGAGTCCCCGTCGGTGACGGTCAGTTTCCTGGCGTCGGCCTCGAACTCGGACCAGGTCTTCGGCGGACCCGCGATCCCGGCCTTCTGAAACGCCGTCTTGTTGTAGTAGAGCCCGTACGCGTCACCGAGCAGCGGCACCGTGCAGCGGTTGCCGTCGAACTGGGTGTACTCGTTCATCGTCTTCGGGAAGGTCTTCTCGGGGTCGATCCCGGACTTCCTGAAGAAGGGGTTGAGGTCGACCAGGGCACCGGAGGAACAGAACTTGCCCACGTTGTTGGTGGTGAAGGAGGAGATCACATCCGGTGCCTCGGCACCGCCCGACCGCAGCGCCTGGTTGATCTTGTCGTCGGTCATGTTGCCGACGACGTGCACGTGGATGTTGGGGTGCGCCTTCTCGAAGCCGGCGACCAGGGACTTGACGGCCGCCACCTCGTTCGGCGCGCTCCAGGCGTGCCAGAAGTTGATCGTCGTGTCCTTCGTGGCGTCGTCCGTGGCGCCGGAGCCGGACTGGCCGGTACAGGCGGTGGTGAGGAGGGCCAGCGAGGCGGTAAGGGCAAAAGCCGCTTTTCGGGCAGCTGAGGGTATGACTTCGGACATGGCGAGGTCTCCCAGCGGGACGGGGTGGGTGAAAGGGGGCGCTAGCGCGAGGTGTCGAAGACCTCGTCGCGGGTGGTCACGAGCGCGGACTCCAACGCGCCGCGCAGAACGGGGTGTTCGTGGACATCGCCGACGACCAGCCGGGGGCGGGCCGCGGCCAGTTCCTCCAGCTCGGCCTGGACGAGGGCGCGCAGGACCTCGCCGCCGGCCGTCAGCGCGGAGCCGCTGAGGACGACGAGTTCGGGGTCGAGCACGGAGACGAGCGAGGCGAGACCGGTGGCGAGCCGGGTCGCATAGGTCTGGAGCAGCTCGCGGTAGGGGCCGCTGGTGTGGTCGGCGCCCCGGGCCACGAGCTCGGCGGCGACCTCGGTGTACGACCCCGGCGGCAGGTCCTGGATGCCGAGCTCCCGGGCCAGCTTCGGTACGGCCTGGGAGCCGGCCAGCTCCTGGTAGCCGCCGCTGTTGGCCTTGGTCACCTGCCGCACCAGGGGCGTGCCCGGCACCGGCAGGAAGCCGACCTCGCCGGCGCCGCCGGTCCAGCCGCGGTGCAGCCGGCCGCCGAGGACCAGGGCGGCGCCGAGCCCCTCCTGGTTCCACAGCAGAACGAAGTCCGCGTGACCCTTGGCCGCCCCGAGCCGCTGTTCGGCGAGGGCGACGAGGTTGACGTCGTTCTCGTACTCCACCGGCGTCGGCAGGGCGGCGGCGAGCTCGTCGAGCAGGGTGGGGGAGTGCCAGCCGGGCAGGTGGGAGGCGTAGCGCAGTCGGCCGGTGTTGGGGTCGAAGGCGCCCGGGGTGCCGATGACCAGCCGGTGCACGTCGGACCGGGCGAGCCCGGCGGCCTTGACGGCACCGTCGAGGGCGTCGGTGACCTGCTGGACGACGGGCTGGGCGGGCCGCCGCCCCGGGGTGGGCAGCTCGAACTCACCCACGGTCCGCCCGGTGACGTCGGCGACGGCGGCGCGGATCCGCTCCGGGGTGACGTCCAGCCCGGCGGCGTACGCGGCTGCTGGGTTGACGGCGTACAGCTGGGCGTTGGGTCCCGGCCGGCCCTCGCTGGTGCCGGTGACCCGGACGAGCCCCGCCGCCTCCAGCCGGGCCAGCAGCTGGGAGGCGGTGGGCTTGGACAGGCCGGTGAGCTTCCCGATCCGGGTGCGCGACAGCGGCCCGTGCTCCAGCAGGAGGTCCAGGGCGGCGCGGTCGTTCATGGCGCGCAGGACGCGCGGGGTGCCCGGCGTACCGGCGGTTCCTGCCATGGGGTCGACACCTGCCTTTCCAGCCGCCCAGCTTTTCAGTGACCCGGGCGTGGCGTCCAGCCTTGATCAACGGCTGCCGGAAGATCACTGTTAGGAAAGTTTCCTATCGCGGTGCGAGGAAAGTAAGCCCAGGACGAAGGGGGCGTCAATAGACAACGGCCCCGAGGAGACGGAGTCGTTACCTCGGGGCGGGGCCGGGGGCTGGGTCAGGCCTTGAGGAAGGGGGTGGTGTCGAGGGTGGGGTACGGCGCCGGGAGGGCGAGGGGGTCGCCGAGGGTGACCTTGGTGTCGGTCTTGTAGTAGGCCTCGGTGGGGTCCTCACTGGGGAGGACGGGGTCGGTGTAGCAATGGGCGGTCTTTGTATTGCGGTTGATCAGGACGTAGACGGGGATGCCGACGGCGGCATACGTGGCCAGCTTGGGGCCGGTGTCAACCGCGTGATTGGTCGACGTGACCTCGCCGACCAGAGCGACCATGTCGATGGGGTACCAGCCCTTGTGGGCTTTCCGGTAGGCCTCGTCGAGGTCTGTCGGTGGGCGGCGCAGGACGTAGAAGTCCGGGATGACGAGCGCCATGGTGCTGCCGTCTTTGTACGCGCCTCGATAGCCGTTCCCCATGCCTACCAGGTCGAGCCCTGCCGTGAAGAACTGGACAGTGAGTTTGAAGGCGCCGTCGTTGTGCTCGTGGTTCGGTTGCGGCGGCACGATGACCGTCCCCTCGACGTACTCGGGCCGAATCGGCGCCACGGACGCCTCTTCGAACGCGATCAACAGATCGATGGGGTCCTGCTCCGTCATGACCTTCTCCATGATCGGTTCGGCGCTCATCCCTGGTTCTCCTCGTCACGCTGATGCCAGGCTAAGCCCACGCCGGGCGCCCCGGCAGAACGATGGGGCACCCCATGCGCCCTGCGCGCCGGAATGCCCCACCTGTTAACTCGAACGAGTGTGCTGAACCGTTCCGCTCGCTACTTGGCCGGAGGCTCCGGCTGCTGCGGAGCTATCGGCGTCGTCGCCTTCGCCTGCGGGGAGTCCGCGTTGGCGAAGACCGAGGGTGCCGCCACCGAGGCCGCCGGGTCGGGGGTGTCCTCCGGGTCCTCGACCGATGTCGCGCCGCCCACGATGCGGATGTGCGCCGCGTCGAAGGCCCGCTTGATCCGCCAGCGCAGCTCGCGTTCGACAGTCAGCGCCTTGCCGGGCATGGTCCTGGCCGAGACCCGCACCACCATGGAGTCGATCAGGACCGAGTCCAGGCCGAGGACCTCGACCGGGCTCCACAGCAGTTCGTTCCAGGGCTCTTCCTTGCTCATGTGCTCGGCGACGTAGTCCAGGGTCGCCTTGACCCGGTCCAGGTCCTCGGAGGCCCTGACGGTGACGTCCACGCCCGCCGTCGCCCAGCCCTGGGAGAGGTTGCCGATCCGCTTGACCTCGCCGTTGCGGACGTACCAGATCTCGCCGTCGGCTCCGCGCAGCTTGGTCACCCGCAGCCCGACCTCGATCACCTCACCGGTGGCCACGCCCGCGTCGATCACATCGCCGACGCCGTACTGGTCCTCCAGGATCATGAACACGCCGGAGAGGAAGTCGGTGACCAGGTTGCGGGCGCCGAAACCGATAGCCACACCGGCCACACCGGCGGAGGCCAGCAGCGGTGCCAGGTTGATCTTGAAGGTGGACAGCACCATCAGCGCGGCCGTACCGAGGATCAGGAAGCTCGCCACCGAGCGCAGCACCGAGCCGATCGCCTGCGACCGCTGCCGGCGCCGCTCGGCGTTGACCAGCAGCCCGCCCAGCGCCGTGCCGTTCACGGCCTCGGCGGTGCGGCCCATCCGGTCTATCAGCTTGGTTATCGCCCGCCGCACCACCGCGCGCAGCGCGACCGCTATCACCACGATCAGCAGGATCTGCAGACCCATCGCGAGCCATGTCGACCAGTTCTGCTCGACCCAGCTCGCCGCGTGCGTCGCGCTCTGCTGGGCGTCCTGGAGCGAGGACACGGCCCCCTCCGTCGGGCCGGAGGGGGAGGGGGACGGGGTCGGCGACGCACCGGCGGCCAAGAGGACGGCGGGCAAGGACGACACGGCAGGTACCTCCAGGTGCTGCGCGGTCCGTGCCGGTGGGCGGTCAAGGTCTTCAAGGTCACGAAAAGGTCACCGGACGGACAGGGCCACCACACTAACGGGGCATTGTGTGTGCAACGCGCGGATCCGCCAAGGAGGGGCTCAGGAGAGACGGGACTCACCCCGGCTTGAACCGGCCATGATCCGGGGGATGTATGGGGGTGTGGTCGAAAACACTCCCAGCCCGTTACCGGGACATGGTGGCGCTTCCACCAGGCATCAAGGGAGACTGACTGCAGATCGTCCCGGCGCGAGCCACGCGCCGCCGACGCCCAAGGAGGCACCCGTGCCGCATGTCCTGGTCCTCAACGCGTCGTACGAGCCGCTCGGCGTCGTACCGCTCCGCCGCGCGCTCGTCCTCGTCCTGGAGAACAAGGCAGTAGCCCTCGAGGAATCCGGCGCCTATATGCACAGCGCAACCGTCACAGTCCCCGCACCCAGCGTGGTCCGGCTCAAGCGATTCGTCCGGGTTCCCTATCGGGGGCCCGTTCCTCTCACCCGACGTGCGCTCTTCGCGCGCGACGGGGGCCGGTGCATGTACTGCGGTGGCGTCGCAACCAGCGTCGACCACGTCATCCCGCGCAGTCGCGGGGGCAAGCACGTCTGGGACAACGTGGTGGCCTCCTGCCGCCGCTGCAACCACGTGAAGGCCGACCGTCACCTCGTCGAGCTGGGGTGGCGCCTGCGGCACAAACCAGCGCCGCCGACCGGGCTGGCCTGGCGCATCATCGGCACCGGGCATAGGGACCCGCGCTGGCTGCCCTACTTGCAGCCGTACGGCGCGGACGATGCCCTGGCCCGGATCGACGGCATTTCTGCCTGACGGTGATCCGGGCCTTCGCGTACCCGCCGGGCCTCGGGCACGCGAGGCGAAGCCGCGAACCGGCTCCGGGAGCTGCCTGTGCTCCCGGAGCCGTACCGCCCGGACCGGAGAGGGTGATCAGGAGGGAGACGAGGATCACCACGGCGGTCAGGTCGATGCCCGTCGTGCAGAAGGCCGGATCCGGGTGCATGCCGAGCGAGTGGTCGAGGCTCGCTCGGCGCAGGTCGGTCAGGAGGTCGTCACGCAGCCGCGCCGCCGCGATCAGCGGCCGCCGAGGAGGCGTGTTCGAGTCGCTGTCGAGAGTGCGGACGCCGTCACGGGGTAGGCCTGCCGTAATCCGTTCAAAACCGCAGCATCCGAGCGCCACCCAAAAGGAGGCCCCCGTGGCCGCACCGGCTCGACTCCCGATCCCGGCCCAGTGGAAACCCGTGGCGAACCTGTCCGCCCCGACCGACGACGCAGCGCTGTGCGTGTTCAGCGCGGAGAGCGCCTGCGCCCAGGCCCCGCTGACCAGCGAGCCGCCCCTGCCCGACGCCGAGCCCCTGACCAGCGAGCCACCGCTCGCCGAGGCCAGCCCGCTGACCAGCGAGTCGGACGCCTTCGCCACGGGGCCGTACGAATCCGACCCCTACGGCGCGGGGTCGTACGAGTCCGGCACCCACGCTGCCGGGTACGGGTCCGGTGCCTTCGGCGCGAGGCCGTAGATGACCGCGGCGTCCGAGGACCTCGCGGACCTCCCGGACGGGGACCTGGCCCGGCTCGCCGAGCTGCACGGGGTCGCCACCTCCTACAGCCCCGCCCCCGGCCGCGACGTCCCGGTCCCCGCCTCCGCCGTGGCCGCCGCCCTGGCCGCCCTCGGCGTCGACGCGGCCGGCCCCGCCGCCGTACGCACCGCCCTCGCCGCACGGGAACGCGAGCTGCGCGAGCGCCTGCTGCCGCCGACGCTCGTGCACTGGGCCGGCGACCCGCAGGCCCCCGCCGCCCTCGCCGCACTCCCGCCCGGCACCCGCCTGCGCATCGAGACCGAGGAGGGGGAGGAGCGGTACACGGCCGGGGATCTCCCGCTGGGCGTCCATCGGGTGACCGCCCTCGCCCCCGACGGCCGCACCGGCCACGCCCACCTCGTCGTCGCCCCCGACCGGCTGCCCGCCCCGCCCGGCCGCTCCTACGGCCTCCTCGTCCAGCTCTACTCCCTGCTCTCCCGCCGCTCCTGGGGCATGGGCGACCTCGGCGACCTCGCCGAGCTGGCCGGCTGGGCCGGACGCGCCGCCGGTGCCGGATTCGTCCAGGTCAACCCGCTGCACGCGGCCGTGCCAGGCGCCCCCACCGACCCCTCCCCGTACCGCCCGTCCTCCCGCCGCTTCCCCGACCCGGTGCACCTGCGGATCGAGGACATCCCCGAGTACGCGTACGTCACGGACCGCGAGCGCCCGGCCGCCCTGCTGGAGCGGGCCGAACGGCTGCGCGCCGACGTCCTGGACAAGGGCGCCCTCATCGACCGCGACGCGGTGTGGGAGCTGAAGCGGGAAGCGCTGGAGACAGTGCTGCGGGTCCCCCTGCCCCCCGGCCGCCAGGCCGCCTACGACGACTTCCGGGCCGCCCACGGCCAGGCCCTCGACGACCACGCCACCTGGTACGCCCTCGCCGAGGTCCACGGCTCCGACTGGCAGCGGTGGCCACCGGCCCTGCGGGACCCCCGCTCGGCCGAGACCGCCCGCGCCCGCGCCGAGCTCTGCGACCGGGTCGACTTCCACGCCCGCCTCGCCTGGCTCACCGACGGCCAGCTGCGCGCCGCCCAGCGCGCCGCCCGCGAGGCCGGCATGCCCGTCGGGATCGTGCACGACCTCGCCGTCGGCGTGCACCCCGTCGGCGCCGACGCCTGGGCGCAGCAGGACGTGTTCGCCGCCGGCATGTCCGTCGGCGCCCCACCCGACGCCTTCAACGCCCGCGGCCAGGACTGGGGCCTGCCCCCCTGGCGCCCCGACCGCCTCGCCGGCACCGGGTACGCCCCCTACCGCGAGCTCCTGCGCGCCCTGTTCCGCTACGCCGGCGCCCTGCGCATCGACCACGTCATGGGCCTGTTCCGGCTGTGGTGGGTCCCGCAGGGCAGCCCGCCCACCGGGGGCACCTACGTCCGCTACGACGCCGACGCCATGCTCGCGATCCTCGCCCTGGAGGCCACCCGGGCCGGGGCCGTCGTCATCGGCGAGGACCTCGGCACCGTCGAACCCGGCGTACGCGAGACGCTCGCGCGGCGGGGGGTGCTCGGCACCTCGGTCCTCTGGTTCGAACGCGACTGGGACGGCGACGGCCGCCCCCTGCCCCCCGACCGCTGGCGCGCCGACTGCCTGGCCACCGCCACCACCCACGACCTGCCGCCCACCGCCGCCCGGCTCACCGGCGACCACGTCGACCTGCGGGACCGCCTGGGCCTGCTCACCCGTCCGGCACCCGAGGAACGCGCCGAGGCCACCGCCGACACCGCCGAATGGCTCGCCCTGCTGGGCAGCCTCGGCCTGCTGGAGCTGACCGCCGCCGGACCGCCCGGCTCCGACGAGGAGGAGGAGATCCGCGCCGTCCACCGCTTCCTGCTGCGCACCCCGGCCCGGCTGATCGGCGTCTGGCTCCCGGACGGCGTCGGCGACCGACGCCCGCAGAATCTCCCGGGGACCTGGGACCAGTACCCGAACTGGCGGCTGCCGATCGCGGACCGCGAGGGCCGGCCGGTGCCGCTGGAGGAACTGACGGCCTCCCCCCGGCTGAGGGCGCTGCTCCGTGTCTTCGAGCAGGTCGGGGGCGGGTGAGTCACCCGTACGGTACCCCGGGCGCGTGCCCGTCCGGGTGGTTCGCTAACTTGAGATCGTGGACAAGAAGAACGCCCTGCGCGCCGGCGCCCTGGCCGCCGGTACGACGCTGATGATGCTGCTCATGTCGTCCCCCGCGCTCGCGCTGACCCGCGACGACGGCGACGACCCCGGCCCCGGCCTGAGCGTCATCCAGACGCTGGGCCTCTACGTGCTGCTCCCGCTCGCACTGTTCGCGGTCATCGCCGGTCTGGTGATGGCGCTGGACAAGTCCAAGGTCAGGACGATCAAGCCCGCGTCCAACGCGAAGCCCGAGGCCGACGCCAAGGCCTGACCGGCCCCCGCTTCCCTCCGCCGGGGGCGCCCGCCCTCCCACGGTCACGCGCGCGCCGACGCCGTACCCGGGTGAGGTCGGCGCCCCGGCGTTTTTGCCACACGTCAGCCGAACCAGCTCACCTGCACGACGACGATCCGCTCACCACGCACATCCGTCAGAAAGGTGAGCATGAGCAGCCCTTGGCACTCACTCGATGCGCACACCAGGACCAGGTCCCGTGTAGGAAGCGCCCTCGAGAAAGACCATGGACTCGCGCACGGCGATCTCGTTGGCCAGTCGCTCGGTCTCCGTGCGAGCCGCATCCGGTAGACCGTCCAGCAGATCATCCTGGAACAGCTCCCAGCGCCAGTCAGCCACCGGCGACCTCGCGGTGTGCCGCGCGCACGATCTCACCGGCCTCCCGGACGGCCTGCTCGCGCACGTCCGGGTCGGGGCCGCTGAGGGCCTGCTCGGCGGCGTGCAGCCGACGGGCCGTCTCCGGGTGCCGCTCGATCTCGACCACGACTCCCCACTGCCGGTAGAACATCCGGATCGGTACGACGCTGTCCTCGTCCCCGGCCCGTACGAACGCCTTCTGCAGGTCCTCGAAGAACTCGGGAAGGCGGGAGGGCACGACCGTGGCAACGGCTTGCCGAAGCGCCGACAGGGTCAGCTCGGGCTTGGGGATGAGCGGACCGTTTCCGTCCGCGTACGGCATGGTCATCGGCCGCCCCTTCCGTTCGTCCAACGCCTTTCCGGCACGGGCCCACGCTAGCGCCATTCCCATCACTCCCGCGTACGCGCGGGCGCATCGCCACCGCAGAGGGTGAGGCCGAGGCCCCACTGCGCCCAGACGGTCTTGCCCACGCCGACCCGTGGCTCCACACCCCAGTCGTCCGCCAGCGCCTCGACCAGCAACAGGCCGCGCCCGAACTGGTCGTCAGCGGTCGCGTCGCGAGGGCAGGGCAACCGTTCGCCGCGAGGGTCGCTGATCTCGAGGCGGAGTACGGAGGCCGTGGTGCAGATCCGTACTCGGATGAGCCGATCCCGGAGGCTGCCGTGCAGCAGGGCGTTGGTCATCAACTCGGAGGTGACGAGGCCGACATCCCCGGCGAGATGCGGATACGCCCACGTGGTCGCGAGGCGTGCGGTGCGGTGACGGGCGAGGGCGACGCTGCGGGGGACGGGGGTGTAGTCGAGCTGGTCTTCGTGGAGGACGGGGTCGGGGGAGGGGTGGGCGTCGGGCATGGGCGTGGCACCTCCGAGTGCGGTCGGCGATCGGTTGAGTACCGACAGTAGTGAGAAGCTCGCCTCAGGGGCAATCAGCTCGGAGAAGTTCTTCCCCAGAGTGTGAAAGTTGTCGACGTGGTGACGTTTCAGGGACAGACTGTGACCGTGAAGCGATCAACCCAACCCGCAGGCAACCGGGCGTCAACTGTCTTGGGGCGAAGGCTCGGTGCCGAACTGCTGCGTCTGCGGGACGCGGCGGGGAAGACCCAGCAGCAGGCGGCCGAGTCCATCAATGCGACCGGCACCAAGATCGTGAAGATGGAGCGCGGCTGGGTGCCGATGCGCGATCCGGACATCCGGGTGCTGTGTGAGTTCTACGGACTGGAGGATCCCAAGGCCCTCGCGCGACTGTTGAGTTTGGCTCGGTTGGACCGAGAGCGTCGCAAAGCCAAGGGGTGGTGGCAGAACTCACCCCACCCGGGCGCGCTCTCTGAGTACCTGGCGCTGGAGGATGCCGCCAGTCGGGTAAGAACCTGGCAACTCTCCCTGATTCCTGGCCTGTTCCAGACCGCTGAGTACGCCCGTTCGCTTGCGGTGAGCGAAGGCGTGGGGGTGTGGGAGGACCCTGATGAGATCGAGCGCTTGGTCGAGATCCGCATGCGTCGCCAGGCACGCTTGCACGACGAGCGTCCGCTTGAGGTGTACGCGATCGTTTGGGAAGCGGCACTGCGGCAGTTGATCGGCGGTCCTGGCACCATGCGCGCACAACTGGAGCACTTGCTGAAGGTGGCCGAACTCCCCAATGTCCGACTGCAAGTGCTGCCGTACCGTGCAGGCGGACACCCTTGCATCACAGGCCCGTTCACCATCATCTCGTTTGCCGAGAGCGAGGCAGTTGATGTGGTCCACGCAGACACCATCATGTCTACTGTGTGGGCGGAGAACGAGGCTGAGAGTGCAGCGTACGGTGCCTTCTTCGACCGCACGGCACGGCTCAGCCTCGCCCAGCACGACTCGATCCTGCTGATCGACACTATTCGCCAGGAGCTCTGAACCATGCCCAAGTTCGACTTCGTGAAGTCCAGCTACAGCAACACCGGCGGCGAGTGCGTCGAGGTCGCCCGCAACATCCCCCACACCATCGCCGTCCGCGACTCCAAAGCCCCCGACGGCCCGATACTCCGCCTCACCCCGAAGGCCTGGGCGAAGTTCACGGCGTCGCTGGCCTGAGACGTACTCGGGGTGTTACCGCTTGTTGTGCTTTCGGCGGGTGAGTACCGCGTCGCGGCGGTGCAGCCTTCCAGCGGCGGTGCTGCTCAGGGATTCGGGGCCGTCAGGTACCGCTGCACCGTCGGCCCCAGCCATGCCAGCAGTTCCGTGCGGGGCAGTTCCCGGGCCGCCGGGAGGCGCAGTACGTAGCGGGTCAGGGCCAGTCCGAGGAGTTGGGCGGCGCACAGGGCGGCTCGTGCCGGGACCTGGTCGGGGTCGGGGCACACCTGCGCGGCCAGCGGCAGCAGCTGGTCCCGGAAGATGCCCTGCATCCGTTCGGCGCCGGCCGGGTTGGTGGCGCCGACCCGGAGGACGGCCGTCAACTCCTCGTTCCCCTCCCAGAGGTCGAGGAAGTGGGCCACCAGGGTCCGGCCCACCTCTTCCCGGGGTGCCTGCGTCAGGTCGGGCAGGCGCAGATCCAGCGCGACGGCCGCGGCGAAGAGGCCCTCCTTGCTGCCGTAGTAGCGCATCACCATGGACGGGTCGATGTGCGCGTCCCGGGCGATCGCCCGGATGGTGGCCCGCTCGTAGCCGTCGGCGGCGAATCGCTCGCGGGCGGCGTCGAGGATGGCGGTGCGGGTGGCGTCGGAGCGGCGCGCCTGGTTCGTCTTCGTGCTGCCGGTCATGCCAGTCATGTCAACGAGCGTAGGTCAACGCACGTGGGCCAACAAGCGTTGACTCCGTCGTCGGCCCGTTCTACCGTTGCCAACAAGTGTTGGCCAACAATCGTTGACCAACAAGTGTTGGCACCCTCAGGAGGCCCCCATGAACGGCGCCAAGGGAAACATCGTCATCGTCGGCTCCGGCCCCACCGGCCTGCTCCTCGCCGGTGACCTCGCCTCCGCCGGCGTCCCGGTCACCGTCCTCGAGAAGCGCCCCCACAAGATCAGCAACCTCTCCCGCGCCTTCGTCCTGCACGCCCGCACCCTGGAGCAGCTCGACGCGCGCGACCTCGCCGACGAGCTCGAGAAGGCCGGCCGGCCCCTCGACCGCCTCAACCTCTTCGGCCGGCTCACCGTCGACCTCGCCGTCCTCCCCTCCCGGTTCAACCACCTGCTCGTCCTCCCGCAGTACGAGGTCGAGAAGGCCCTGGAGCGCCGGGCGGTCGAGGCGGGCGCCGACTTCCGGTACGAGACCGAGCTGACCGGGCTCGCCCAGGACGCGGACGGGGTCACCCTCGAGGCGCGCGGGCCGGAGGGTGGTACGGAGACGTTCCGGGCGGCGTACGTCGTCGGCGCCGACGGCATGCGCAGTGCCGTGCGGGACGCGATCGGGCTGCCCTTCCCGGGCAGGTCGGTGATCCGGTCCGTGGTCCTCGCCGACGTACGGCTCGCCGAGGAGCCGCCGACCCTGCTCACCGTCAACGCTGTCGGCGACGCCTTCGCCTTCCTCGCGCCGTTCGGTGACGGCTACCACCGGGTGATCGGATGGCACCGCGGCCGCAACGTCCCCGACACCGAGCCGCTGGACCTGGCGGAGATCCAGGAGATCACCCGGCTCGCCCTCGGCCGGGACTTCGGGATGCACGACGCCCGCTGGATGTCCCGCTTCCACAGCGACGAACGGCAGGCGCCCGCGTACCGGGTCGGCCGAGTCTTCCTGGCGGGCGACGCCGCGCACGTGCACACCCCGGCCGGTGGTCAGGGCATGAACACCGGGCTCCAGGACGCGGCCAACCTGAGCTGGAAGCTCGCGGCGGTCGTCACCGGCCACGCCCGCCCCGCGCTGCTCGACACCTATCAGGCCGAGCGGCACCCCGTGGGCAGGTCGGTGCTGCGCAGCAGCGGCGGGATCGTCCGCCTCGCCATGGCCAAGCGCCCCTGGACCCTCGCGGCCCGCTCCGCGCTCACCGCGTTCCTCAACGCCGTCGGTCCCGCCCGGCGCAGGGTCGCCGGCCAGGTCACCGGCGTCGGCTACCGCTACCCCGCACCGCGTGGCGCCCACCGCCTCACCGGCACCCGGGTCCCGGACGTCGCCCTGGCCGGCGGCGGCCGCCTCTACGAGGCCCTGCGCGGCGGCCGGTTCGTGCTGATCACCCCGGAGCCGTACGAGGCGGGGCCCGGCCGCGCGGACCGGCTGGCCGTGGCGCACTGGGCGAGCGGCCGCCGAACGACCGTGCTGGTCCGCCCCGACGGCTACGCGGCCTGGGCCGCCGACTCGGCCGGCACGGCGGACATCGAGGCGGCGCTCACCGCGCACGTCGGCGGCTGAGCCCGCCCCCGGTGCGGCGCCTCCCGCCCTAGTGCGACGCCTCCAGCGCCCCCGCGAGCAACTCCCTCAGCAGGTCGGCCAGTTGGCCGACCTGCTCGTCGTCCAGGCGTGACAGGGCCTCCGTCTGGACCGCGAGGCCCGCGCCGACCGCCCGGTCGATGACGTCCAGCCCCTTCTCGGTCAGCGTGACCTGGAGGCCCCGGCGGTCGTGCGGATCGGGGGAGCGGCGCAGCAGGCCGGCCTTCTCCAGCTTGTCGAGGCGCCCGGTCATCCCGCCGGTGGTGAGCATGAGGGTGGCCGACAGCTGGCGCGGCGAGAGGGTGTGCGGCTCGCCGGCCCGGCGCAGGGTCGCGAGCACGTCGAACTCGCCGCGTGAGATGCCGTAGGGCTGGTAGGCCTTCTCCATGCGGTCGCCCATGGTGCGGGAGAGGCGGTAGATCCGTCCGAAGACCTCCATCGCCCTGGAGTCGAGGTCGGGTCGCACGGCCGCCCACTGGTCGATGATCGCGTCGACGGAATCCTTGCCTGCACTCATGCGCCGAGTATCGCTTTCCGGGAGGTCGCCAGCAAGAAAGTAGCTTGACGGAAAGTTGCTTAGAGCTAAGCTACTTTCCATCGAGTCACTTCTGGGGAGGCATGGTGGCCCTACACCCTCGGCGAGCTGATCCACAGCCCCGCGGCCCAGGTGCTCGCGGTGGCGGCGGCGCCGGAAGCGGTGCGCGGCCGGTATCTGGCGGCGTACCAGATGTCCTGGTCGCTGGCGAAGGCCGTGGCTCCCTCCCTGTTCACGGCCCTGCTCGCCCTGGACGGCCGGGCGCCGTGGGCCGTCCTCGTCGTGACCTCGGCGGTGGCCGCCGCCCTTCTGATCCGTGCGGAATCCCGACTGCCGGCGGAGGCGGTACGACCGCTGCCGACGACGGTGGTACGACCGCTGCCGCCGACGCCGGCCCGGGGCGGCACCGCTGCCCCCGCCCTCGCCGCTGCCGAAGGCGCCGGGGGAACCCGGGGGCCCGGCCGTGAAGCGATCCCTGACTGTCCCGCTCACCGCACTCGCCCCCGTCTCCTGGGGCACCACCTACGCCGTCACCACCACCTTCCTGCCGCCGGACCGCCCCCTGTTCACGGCTCTCCTGCGAGCCCTGCCCGCAGGACTGCTCCTGCTGGCGCTGACCCGGGTGCTGCCGCGCGGCGGCTGGTGGTGGCGGTCGGCGGTGCTCGGCGCGCTGAACATCGGCGCCTTCTTCCCGCTGCTGTTCGTGTCGGCGTACCGGCTGCCCGGCGGTATGGCCGCCGTCGTGGGCTCGGTGCAGCCGCTGTTCGTCGTCGGCCTCTCGGCGCTGCTGCTCGGGCAGCGGCCGGCCCCGCGCACGCTCCTCACCGGTCTCGCGGCCGCCCTCGGCGTCAGCCTCGTCGTCCTCCAGGGCACCGGCACGCTCGACGTCGTGGGCGTGCTCGCGGCCGTGGCCTCCACCGCCTCGATGGCCGCCGGTACGGTGCTGACCAAGCGGTGGGGCCGCCCGGACGGCGTGGGCCCGCTGGCGCTCACCGGCTGGCAGCTCACCGCGGGCGGCCTGCTCATCGCGCCGCTCGCCGTCCCGGCCGAAGGCGCACCGCCCGCCCTGGACGCCCGTGCCGTCGGCGGCTACCTCTATCTCGCCCTGGCCAACACGGCGGTGGCGTACTGGCTCTGGTTCCGCGGCATCGGCCGGCTCACCGCCACCCAGGTCGCCTTCCTCGGCCCGCTCTCCCCGCTCACCGCGGCCGTCGTCGGCTGGGCGGCACTCGGCCAGGTGCTCGCCCCGATGCAGGTGGGGGGCATGGCGCTGGCGTTCGGCGCGACGCTGGCGGGACAGCTCGGTGGAGGCAAGAGCCAACCTTTCAGTTCAGCTGAAAAGAATGCTCGAAAAGATTCGATGGACCTGACGGATCGGGCGCTGCGACGGTAGGGACACACCATCCACCGAAAAGGAGCCCCGTGGCCGACGTCCTGCCCAGGACCACCCCCACCCCCACCTCCAACCCCACCGCACCCGCCCGCAAGGCCACCGCCCCCGCGGCCGGCCTGGCCCTCGCCGCGCTCGCCACCCTCGTCTGGTCCGGCAGCTTCGTCACCTCCCGGGGTCTGCACGACAGCGTCCCGCCCGTCCAGCACGCCTTCTGGCGCTGGGTGATCGCGCTGGTGGCGGTCGCCCCCTTCGGCGCCCGGCACGCCTGGCGGCAACGGGCCCTGCTGCGCCACCACGCCCGCTACGTCCTCCTCGCCTCCGTCCTCGGCGTGGCCGCCTACAACACCCTGGTCAACCAGGCCGGACTGACCACCCCCGCCGCCACCATGGGCATGATCATGGCCGCCTCCCCGGTGCTCATGGCGGTGTTCGAACGGCTGGGCGGCGTAGGGCTGGGCGCGCGCCGCACCGCTGGGCTGCTCGTCGCCTGTGCCGGCGTGACCCTGCTGTTCGGCGGTGGTACGGCCTTCTCGTCCGGCGATCTGTGGATGATCGCGGCCGCCTGCTGCTTCGCCGCCTACAGCGCGCTGCTGCGCCGGAAGCCGGCCGAACTGACCGGCACCGGCTTCCTGTTCAGCACGTTCCTGACCGGCACGGCCCTCCTGCTGCCCGCACAGGCGGTGAGCGTGACCGTGCAGGGCTCCTTCCACCCCACCGCCGCCACCGTCCTGCCGCTCCTCTACGTCGGCGTCGCTTCCTCCGCGGTGGCCTTCTTCGCGTGGAACAAGGCCGTCGCCCTCATCGGCGCGACCCGCGCGGGCATCGTCTACCACCTCCAGCCGGTCTGTGTGGCCCTGCTGTCCTGGGCCGTGCTCGGCGAGACGACGGGCCTGCCGCAGCTGCTGTCGATGGCGCTGATCCTGGGCGGGGTGGTCCTGGGCGCGGGTTCACGCCGTTGACGGGTGACCCTTTCCCGACGTGTAGCTTTCCCGGCATGGCCGAGTGGGACATCCGAAAGCTGCAGATCCTGCGCACCCTGCGCGAGCGCGGCACCGTGACCGCGACGGCCGAGGCCCTGCACATGACCCCGTCCGCCGTCTCCCAGCAGCTCACCAATCTCGCCCGGCAGCTCGGCGTGCCTCTGTTGGAGGCGCGGGGCCGCCGGGTACGGCTCACCGACGCGGCCCGCCTGGTGCTGGCCCACACCGAGCCGGTCTTCGAGCAACTGGAGCGCACGGAGGCCGCGTTGGCGGCGTACGTCCAGGGGGAGGCGGGGGAGGTCCGGGTCGCCGCGTTCCCGACGTCCGTCCCCGCCCTGGTCGTACCGGCCGTGCGGACCCTGCGGGACACGCACCCCCGGGTGACGGTCCGGGTCCGGGAGGCGGAGGCCGCCGAGGCCTACGACCTCCTGACCGCCGGCGAGGTCGACCTCGCCCTGTCCCTGGCGGCGTCGGCCCCCAGCGCGGCGGACCCCCGCTTCACCCAAGTCCCCCTGCTGGCCGACCCCTTGGACGTGGCCCTGCCCCCGGACCACCCGCTCGCCCGCGCGGACTCCCTGAACCTGACCGACCTGGCCGCCGATCCCTGGATCTTCGGCGGCAGCGGCCCCTGGTCCGACATCACCCGCCGCGCCTGCGAGGCGGCCGGCTTCAGCCCCCACCAGGGCCACTCGGCCTCCGGCTGGACCGCGATCCTCGCCATGGTGGAGGCGGGCATGGGAGTGGCCCTGGTCCCACGCATGGCCGCGGGCCGCCGGGACGGCGTGGTGATGCGCGACCTCGGTCCGGACGGTCCGGTGCGGCATGTGACGGCGGCGGTGCGCAGGGGCGGGGAGACGGGGCGGGCGGTGGCCCGGGTGCTGGAGACGCTGCGGGCGGTGGCCGTCGGCTGAAGGCCTGCCGGCAGGGGAAGGAGCGCCCGGCGCGCTGAAGGCAAGCCGCAGGGCAAAGGCGCCCCGGCGCGCTGAAGGCCGTCGGCAGGGAAAGGGGCGCCCGGCACGGATGCCGGGCGCCCCTCGTCGAACGGTGGCTACTCGGTCGCCGCGTCCGCCGCCTGGGCCTTCAGCGCCCGCTCGATGCCCGAGCGGGACTCCGAGACGAGGCGGCGCAGGGCCGCGTTCGGCTCGGCCGCGGCCAGCCAGGTGTCGGTCTTGGCGAGGGTCGCCTCGGAGACCTGGACCGCCGGGTACAGGCCGACGGCGATCTGCTGGGCGATCTCGTGCGACCGGGAGTCCCAGACGTCCTTGACGACCTCGAAGTACCGGTCCGCGTACGGCGCGAGCAGCTCGCGCTGGTCGGTCTGCACGAAACCGCCGATCACCGCCTCCTGCACGGCGTTCGGCAGCTTGTCGGAGTCGACCACCGAGGCCCAGGCCTCCGCCTTGGCCTCCTCGGTCGGGCGGGCCGCGCGGGCGGTGGCCGCGTGCCGCTCACCGGCGGCCGTCCTGTCCCGCTCGTACTCGGCGGCGATCTCCACCTCGTCGTAGCGGCCGACCGCCGCCAGCCGCTCCACGAACGCCCAGCGCAGCTCGGTGTCCACGGCCAGGCCCTCGACGGTCTGGGTGCCCTCCAGCAGCCCCTCCAGCAGGTCCAGCTGCTCCGGCGTGCGGGCGGTCGCCGCGAAGGCACGGGCCCAGGCCAGCTGGTGGTCGCTGCCCGGCTCCGCCGCACGCAGGTGGGCCAGCGTGGCGTCGGTCCAGCGGGTCAGCAGGGACTCGCGGGCGGCCGGGTCGGCGTACAGGTCCAGGGCGAGCTTGACCTGGCGCTGCAGCGACTGCACCACGCCGATGTCCGACTCCTTGGCGATGCCGGACAGGACCAGGGAGAGGTAGTCGCGGGTCGCCAGCTCGGCGTCTCGGGTCATGTCCCAGGCCGAGGCCCAGCACAGGGCCCGCGGGAGGGACTGCTCGAAGTCGCCGAGGTGCTCGGTGACCGTCTTCAGGGACTCCTCGTCCAGGCGGACCTTGGCGTACGACAGGTCGTCGTCGTTGAGCAGGACGACAGCCGGACGGCGCTTGCCGGTCAGCTGCGGTACGGCCGTCAGCTCGCCGTCGACGTCCAGCTCGACGCGCTCGGTGCGCACCAGCTTGCCGGAGCCGGCGTCGAGGTCGTACAGGCCGATCGCGATGCGGTGCGGGCGCAGCACCGGCTCGCCCTTGGCGCCGGCGGGCAGCGCCGGGGCCTCCTGGCGGACGGCGAAGGAGGTGATGACGCCGTCGGCGTCGGTGGCGATCTCCGGGCGGAGGATGTTGATGCCCGCCGTCTCCAGCCACTTCCTCGACCAGGTCTTCAGGTCGCGCCCGGAGGTCTCCTCCAGCGCGCCGAGCAGGTCGGACAGGCGCGTGTTGCCGTACGCGTGCCGCTTGAAGTAGGCCTGCACGCCCTTGAAGAACTCGTCCTCGCCGACATACGCGACGAGCTGCTTCAGCACGCTCGCGCCCTTGGCGTACGTGATGCCGTCGAAGTTGACGAGGACGTCGTCCAGGTCGCGGATGTCCGCCATGATCGGGTGCGTGGACGGCAGCTGGTCCTGCCGGTACGCCCAGGTCTTCATCGAGTTCGCGAACGTGGTCCACGAGTGCGGCCAGCGCGAGCCGGGCGCGGCGGCCTGGCAGGCGATGGAGGTGTAGGTGGCGAACGACTCGTTCAGCCACAGGTCGTTCCACCACTCCATGGTGACCAGGTCGCCGAACCACATGTGGGCCAGCTCGTGCAGGATCGTCTCGGCCCGGACCTCGTACGCCGCGTCGGTCACCTTGGACCGGAAGACGTACTGGTCGCGGATGGTGACGGCACCCGCGTTCTCCATCGCGCCCGCGTTGAACTCGGGCACGAACAGCTGGTCGTACTTCGCGAAGGGGTAGGCGTGGTCGAACTTCTCCTGGAACCAGTCGAAGCCCTGCCGGGTCACCTCGAAGATCGCGTCCGAGTCCAGGAACTCGGCGAGGGACGGACGGCAGTAGATGCCCAGCGGCACGCTCTGCCCGTCCTTCTCGTACACGCTGTGCACGGAGTGGTACGGACCGACGATCAGCGCGGTGACGTACGACGAGATGCGCGGGGTCGGCTCGAAGGCCCAGACGTTGTCCTGCGGCTCGGGGGTCGGCGAGTTCGAGACCACCGTCCACCCCTCGGGCGCCCGCACGGTGAACTGGAAGGTGGCCTTCAGGTCCGGCTGCTCGAAGGAGGCGAAGACGCGGCGGGCGTCCGGGACCTCGAACTGGGTGTACAGGTACGCCTGCTCGTCCACCGGGTCCACGAAGCGGTGCAGGCCCTCGCCGGTGTTGGTGTAGGCGCAGTCCGCGACGACCCGGAGCACGTTGCGCCCCTCCAGCAGCCCCGGCAGGGCGATCCGCGAGTCCTTGAAGACCTCGGCGGGGTCGAGCGCGTCACCGTTCAGGGTGACCTCGTGGACGGTGGGCGCCACCAGGTCGATGAAGGACTCCGCGCCGGTGTGGGCGGCGTCGAAGCGCACCGTGGTCACGGACCGGTAGGTACCGCCCTCCTGCGCGCCGGAGAGGTCGAGATCGATCTCGTACGAGTCAACGGTGAGCAGCTCTGCCCGCTGCTGCGCCTCTTCGCGAGTCAGGTTTGTGCCAGGCACGCGGTCATCTCCTCGATATGTGTCGGTTCCGTCATCCTTCCACGGGACCCACGGGCAACGCGATGTCCGTTTGCCGCCGGTCAGCGGGGCGCCGGCGCAGGACGCTGGGGGCATGACGACGTACACCGCACGCCCCGTCCCGACCGGGTCGCTGAAGGAGCTGCGCACCGCCGACGACGCGGGCCGTCCCCTCGCCCCCTTCACCGACGAGGAGGGCGGCGCCCCGCTGCGCTGCTGCCTGCGCCGCAGCCGGCCGGGTGAGCGCATCGCCCTGGTGTCGTACGCGCCCCTGCGCCGCTGGGCGGCCGAGACGGGTGCCGCTCCCGGCGCGTACGACGAGCAGGGCCCGGTCTTCATCCACGCCGAGGAGTGCCCGGGCCCGTCCGGCACCGCCGCCCTGCCCTTCACCGACGCCCACCGCGTGCTCCGCCGGTACTCGGCCGACGGCCGGATCCTGGGCGGCCGCCTGGTGGCCGACGACTTCCTCTCCGCCCTCGCGGAGGCCTTCGCCGACCCGGAGGTGGCGGTGGTGCAGGTGCGGGCGGTGGAGTACGGGTGCTTTCTGTACGAGGTGCGGCGCTCTTGAGGTGCGGCGGCGGTCCTTGCGCTGCCGGCGGCGGTCGTGGACACGAAAGGGGCGGCCACACCACGGTGACCGCCCCTGTGCCGTACGGCCCGCCTACTTCGCGGACAGTTCCGCCGCCACCAGCTCCGCGATCTGGACCGCGTTCAGCGCGGCGCCCTTGCGGAGGTTGTCGTTGGAGACGAACAGGGCGAGGCCGTTGTCCACCGTCTCGTCGCGGCGGATGCGGCCGACGTACGACGGGTCCTGGCCGGCCGCCTGCAGCGGGGTCGGGATGTCGGAGAGGGCCACGCCGGGGGCGCCGGAGAGGATCTCGGTCGCGCGCTCGGGGGAGATCGGGCGGGCGAAGCGGGCGTTGATCTGGAGGGAGTGGCCGGAGAAGACCGGGACGCGCACGCAGGTGCCGGAGACCTTCAGGGCGGGGATCTCCAGGATCTTGCGGGACTCGTTGCGCAGCTTCTGCTCCTCGTCGGTCTCGTTCAGACCGTCGTCGACGAGGTTGCCGGCGAAGGGCAGCACGTTGAAGGCGATGGTGCGCTTGTAGACGTTCGGCTCCGGGAAGTCGACCGCCCGGCCGTCGTGGGTGAGCTTGTCGGCCTCGGCGGCCACCTTCTGCACCTGGCCGTGCAGCTCGGCCACGCCCGCGAGACCCGAGCCGGACACCGCCTGGTAGGTGGCGACGACCAGCGCCTGAAGGCCGGCCTCCTCGTGCAGCGGCTTGAGGACCGGCATCGCGGCCATGGTGGTGCAGTTCGGGTTGGCGATGATGCCCTTCGGGCGGTCGGCGACCGCGTGCGGGTTCACCTCGGAGACCACCAGGGGGACCTCGGGGTCCTTGCGCCAGGCCGAGGAGTTGTCGATCACGACCGCGCCCTGGGCGGCGACCTTCTCGGCCAGCGCCTTGGAGGTCGCGCCGCCGGCGGAGAAGAGCACGATGTCCAGGCCGGTGTAGTCGGCGGTCGCCGCGTCCTCCACCGTCACCCCGTCCAGCACGGTGCCGGCCGAGCGCGCCGAGGCGAACAGCCGCAGCTGGGTCACCGGGAAGTTCCGCTCCGCGAGGATCCTGCGCATGACCGTGCCGACCTGACCGGTGGCTCCGACGATTCCGACCCTCACAGTGACTCCCTCTTTGTGTCTCGTGCATGACCGGGGCTTTTCCATCATGCGGCCGACCCCGGTCCACCTGTCCAATTCTTTGCCGCTCGTGCCCGAAAGGTGGGACACGATCACCCGGCGGACGGTTCCGTACCTCCGTCGGACACCCCGCTGAGCTGGAGAAATTCCCTCCGCCGGGCATCCGGGCCGCAAGCTGTGCTGTCCCGCCCCTGCCCCTGCGGTTCCCGGCCACACGGCGATGTGACGTACGCCTCCGCGAACCGGACGACATCGGCCCGAACGTTTCCGCCCGCTGCCGCGTCGTAGGAGAAACGCGTGAGGGGGTGGCTGGTGCTGCGCGGAAGAGCGCGCCGCGAGCAGACGTCGTACGACGATCCGCTGGACGCGGCCCAGGAACGCCGGGTGCGGGCGGTGCTGGCGCTCGGCGGGGTGCCGCAGTCGGACCTGCCGGACGGGGTGCAGCAGGTACGGCTGCGGCTGCTGGAGCGGACCGCGAGCGGTCGGGAGGCACCGCGGGACGTGTCGGCGTGGGCGGCGGTGGTCGCCTCCAACCTCGCCATGGACTGGCACCGGTCCAAGCGGCGCCAGGAGCGGCTGGGGGAGCGGCTGGCCGCGCTGCACGAGCCCGCGCACCCCTCCGGCGAGGAGACCAGCCTGCTCTCCCTCGCCGTCGCCCAGGGCCTGGACGACCTGCCCGCCGCCCAGCGGCAGGTGCTCGTGCTGCGCTTCTTCGCCGACCTGCCCGTCCGGGCCATCGCCGAGGAACTGGGCATCCCCGAGGGCACGGTCAAGAGCAGGCTGCACACGGCGGTCCGCGCCCTGCGCGACCGCCTGCACGAGGACGAGGTGGTGTGACGTGACCGCCGGACACGGGGGTGCGCAGGGGGCGGACGGTACGGGAGGTGCCGGGGAGTTGGGCGGCATGGACGCGTTGATGGCCGCCGTCACGGGGGAACCGCTGCCCGAGGAGGCCCGCCGGGACCCCGCCCTCCTTGCCGAGCACCGGGCCGCCGAGGCCGACGTGGCAGTACTGAGGGAACAGCTGGCCTGGCTCGCGGAGGCGCTGACCGGGGAGGAGGAGGCGGCCGGGCATCCCGGGCCGGTGTCCCGGCCGCGAGGCGTCACACGGCCGGGGCGCACCGGCGGGCGCCGGCCCCCGCAGCCGGCGCGGCCCGGCCGGCCCGCCGGGCCGCGCCGGGCGACGCGGATCGCGTTCGGGGCGCTCGCCGGGGCCGCGGCCTTCGCGCTGGTCGCCGGGTTCGGCTGGCTGGTCACCCACTCCGGTGGCTCGGACGGCGGCAGCCCCACGTCGGCGGCCAAGGGCGCGGATGCCCCGGCCAGGGTCTCCGGGGACGGCGGGCGGCCCGCCGACCCGGAACTCGACCTGGCCTGCTCCAGGCTGGTCGTGGAGGGCACCGTGACCAGGGTGGAGCCGCAGGAACAGTCCCCCTGGAACCGGATCACGCTGAAGGTGATCCGCTCCTACAAACCGGCCCATGGACCGGCCGAGGTCGGTGTCCTGCTCGACGGCGGCGCGAAACCGGCCCCGCGCACCGGACAGCACGTGCTCGTCCGGGTCGGCGTGGGACAGCAGAACGCGAGCCTGTGGGCCGTCGGCGACACCCGCGTGGCCGTCGACCGCGCCTGGATCACCCAGGCGCTGCCCGGCTCCCGGCACCTGACCTGCCCCGCCGAAGAGACGCCGCCCACCGGCACGCCGTGACGGGCGGGTGTCCCCCCGGACACCCGCCCCACCCGAGCCGTTCCGTTACTTCGGTTACTTCCGTTACGTTACTTCGCTTACTTCCGTTACTTCCGTTACGACGTGTCGGTGCCGGCCGGTACGGCGTGACGCCGCGGTCAGCTCTCCTTCGAGCGCGCGTAGTGCCGGGACGCCTTCGCGCGGTTGCCGCACGCGGCCATCGAGCACCAGCGGCGGGTGCCGTTCCGGGACGTGTCGAAGAAGTGCAGGATGCAGCTGCCGCCGGCGCAGGTCCGGATGCGCTCCGGGGCCCGGGTGATCAGGTCCAGGTAGTTCCGGGCGGCGAGCCAGGCCGGTCCCCACGACGGATCGGCGAACTCCGGTTCCTCCGCGGGGCCGTCGGGGGTCAGCCGGGCCCGGATCCGCCCGTGTGCCAGTACGGCGTCCACGAGGGGTGCCGCCGCGCGCGGCGAGTCGTGCACCGCGACCCCGATCGCCTCGCGCGCCTCGCGCAGATGCCCCAGCACCTCCGCGTCGGCCGCATGGTCCCCGGCCAGCCCGTTGCTCGCGAGCCACACCGCCAGCCCGTCGGCGTCGGCGAGCAGGTCCTGGGTGACGCCCTCCCGGTTCCACCGGGTGTTGAGCAGATCGAGCGCGAGGGGCTCGCCGGTCAGGGGGCGGGGGTCGCGAGGGGTGGTCATCGGGCGCTCCTTCTCTTCTAACCACTCAATTGTATGTGACCGGTTGACCTTCCGCTCTCTAACCTTCTAATGTGGATAAAGAAGGTTAGGGAGATCCCGAAGGAGAACACCATGGCTCCGCGCATCGCGCACACAGGTCTGAACGTCACCGACCTCGACCGCTCGCTCGCCCTCTACCGCGACCTCCTCGGCTTCGCCGTGCTCGCCGAGGGCAAGGAGGACGACCAGCGCTGGGCGATGCTGGGGGAGACCGGCGGCGCCCCGCTCGTCACCCTCTGGCAGCAGGCGCAGGGGTCGTACGACAGCGGTCGCCCCGGGCTGCACCACCTCGCGTTCACGGTCGACTCGATCGACCGCGTCCGCGAGTACGAGACCGCGCTGAGGGCCGCCGGAGTGGACTTCGCCCACGACGGCGTGGTGGCCCACCGCGAGGGCGGCACCTCGGGCGGGATCTTCTTCCACGACCCGGACGGCATCCGCCTGGAGATCTCCGCTCCTCTCGGCTCCGATGGCGCCCCGGCCCCCCACGCCTCCGCCCCGACCTGCGGTTTCTTCTAGTCATGGGCACCTATCACGCGGGCTCGCTCGCCGTGCAGGAACTGATGGGCGTCCGCGACCGCGCCGACCATGTGGGCCGCTCCCTCGGCCAGGACATCAAGCCGGTCGCGGCGGCCTTCCTGGAACTCCAGCCCCTGCTGGTGGTGGGAGCGGCGGATCCGGGGACGGGGCGGGTGTGGGCGTCCGCCCTCACGGGCGACCCGGGTTTCGTACGCGCGACGGGCCCGAGACAGATGTCGGTCGTCACGGGTGCCGGACATGGGGCCGATCCTCTCGACGCGGCCCTCAAAACCGCCGGCACCCCCGTTGGCACCATCGCCCTGGACCCCCGCACCCGCCGCCGGATGCGCCTCAACGGCCGACTGCGGCCCACCCCTCGCGGGTTCGCCGTCGCCGCGGACCAGGTCTTCTCCAACTGCCCCAAACACATCCAGCGCAGGGAGTCGTACGAGACCCTCGCCGACCGCACCCCGGGCAGCCCCCGCCGGCTGACCGAACTCGCCCCGGAACAGCAGGAGTTCGTCAGAGCGGCCGACACCTTCTTCATGGCCACGGTGCACTCCGCCGGAGCCGACGCCAGTCACCGAGGCGGCAATCCCGGCTTCGTCGAGGTCACGTCCTCACGCGAACTGACCTGGCCGGACTACCCCGGCAACGCCATGTTCCTCACCCTCGGCAACCTGCGCGGCGACCCGCGCACCGGACTGCTCTTCCTCGACTGGACCACCGGCACCACCCTCCAGCTCACCGGCGAGGCGCATGCCGAGTTCACCTCCGACGGCCGGCGAAGCGTCCGCTTCACCCTCACCGAGGCCCTGTGGACCCCGGCCGCCCTGCCGCTGCGCTGGTCCGCACCCGAATACTCACCGGCGAATCAGGACATCCAGCGCTAACGTCCCCCCATGCGACGGAACTTGAGGGTGGCGGCCTACGCCGTGTGTGTCCGCGACGGACAGATCCTGCTGGCGCGTTCCCCCGGTCCCGGCGGCACCCAGGAGTGGGTGCTGCCGGGCGGCGGCATGGAGCACGGCGAGGACCCGTACGACACCGTCCGCCGCGAGCTGACCGAGGAGACCGGCTACCGCATAGCGGTGACCGGTCTCCTCGGCGTGGACTCCTGCCGGCTGACCGTGGGCCGGCACCGCCCCACCGACCACCACGCCCTGCGCCTCGTCTACGAAGGAGAGGTCGTCGGCGGTGAACTCCGGTACGAGGTCGGCGGATCGACCGATTTCGCCGCCTGGCAGGACCTTTCGGCCGTACCGGACCTGAACCGGGTCCCGCTCGTCGACACCGCCCTGCGCCTGTGGCGGGAACGCCCCGCGCACGGACATCTCACCGCCGGAACCCGTCCCCTTCCCCAGGAGATGAACGAGGAGTGACCGGCCCCCGGCCGCCCGCGATCCACTCCATGACCGCCTCCGGTACCCCGTGATCCACGTACGGTGATCGGCGCTGCGCGTTGCCGCCGCGTTCACGCGCAGGTCATCCCCGGTGCCAACGATCCTGAGCGAGCGGGGCGTTCGCGTTCGGCGACGACCCGCGACCACTGCCGACGCGTTCGCACTCGGGGAGATCGCGCCAATGTCGCGCAAACGCTCTGTCACCGCCTCCGCTGCCTCCAGCCTGGGGGCCAACCGCCGTACCGTCCTCGCCGCCACCGGAGCGGTCGCGCTCTCCGCGGGCGTCGGCTACGCCCTCCGTCCCACCGACAGCCAGGCCGCCACCGGTCCCGGCGGCATCGGGGACGCACCCGTCGCCCAGTTCGCAGGGACCTCCGCCGCCCCGGCCGCGCCGTACACCAAGGGCACCACGCTCGCCTCGGTCGCCGCCCCGCGCAGCAGCTCCGGCTACCAGCGCCTCGGCGACGGGGCGGGCTGGAAGCGGGTCGTGCGCAGCGAGCTCGCCGCACCCAAGTCCGGCCGCGAGCAGCGCCGTACGGTCCTCGCCGCGTTCGTGCAGTTCACCGATCTGCACCTGCAGGACGTCCAGCACCCGCTGCGCCTGGAGTACCTGCGCGCGAACGCCCCGCACTCCTGGCGCCCGCAGGAGGCGCTCACCGTGCCCGGCGCGATCGCGCTCGTCGAGCGGGTCAACGCGCTGCCCGGGGCCCCGGCCACCGGCGCCCCGCTGCACTTCGTGATGACCACCGGCGACAACACCGACAACAACGCCCACTCCGAGCTGGAGTGGTTCCTGCAGATCATGAGCGGCGGCCGGATCACCCCGAACACCGGTGACCCCCGGCACTACGAGGGGGTGCAGAACACCGGTCTGAAGCTGTACTGGCAGCCGGACTCCGCCACCCGCGACCGTGACAAGGCGCTCGGCTTCCCGCAGCTGAACGGCTTCCTGGCCGCCGCGATCCGCGAGGTGAACAGCCCCGGCCTCAACCTGCCGTGGTACTCCACCGTCGGCAACCACGACGCCCTCCCCCTCGGCTGCTTCGGCTCCCACGGCGACCCCTACCTCGCCGAGGCCGCCATCGGCGGCAGGAAGCTGTTCGACGTCTCCGCCGCCGACGCCAGGAAGCTCCAGGAGGCCATCAGCAGCGCCAAGGACCCGCGAGGTGCCGGCTACCGGGACTTCCTCAAGGCCCACGCCCGCTCGATGCGTTCGGTCACCCCGGACGAGAAGCGGGCCCCGTACACGCCCGCCGACTATCTGAAGGCCCACCTCGACCCCGCCTACCGGGGGCACGGTCCGGTCGGGCACGGCTACTCCTCCGCGAACCTCGACGCGGGCACCCAGTACTACGTCTTCCGCATCTCCGACGACGTGATCGGCATCAGCCTCGACACCACCGACCCCGGCGGCGACTCATCGGGCTCCATCGGCACCGCCCAGCTGAACTGGCTCGACAGCACGCTGAAGGCCAACAAGGACTCCCACGCGGTCGTCTTCAGCCACCACACCAGCACCACGATGGGCAACACCCGGCCCGACCCGGCCCGCCCCGGCGAGAAGCGGCACAGCGGCGCCGAGGTGCTCACGGTCCTGTCCGCCCATCCCAACGTGCTCGCGTGGGTGAACGGTCACATCCACAAGAACGCCATCACCCCGCACCAGGCCTCCGGCGGCCGCTCCTTCTGGGAGATCTCCACCGCCTCGCACATCGACTACCCGCACCTCGCCCGGATCATCGAGCTGGCCGACAACAAGGACGGCACGATCTCCGTGTTCACCACCCTGATCGAGTCCGCCGCACCGCACCGCACCGACTTCGCCGACCTCTCCCAGACCGGCCTCGCCGCCCTCTACCGCGAGCTGACCTTCAACGCCCCGGGCGCCAGCAAGACCCTCGGCGCGGGCGGCGCGGCCGACCGGAACACGGAGCTGGTACTGAAGAAGGGCTGAAAGTCACTCAACCGGAGTAACGCGAGCAACCTTCGCGCATCCGGTATCGGTTTCTTCCCCCGACCGCACGAACCGCACAGGTTGGGGGAAGACATGCGCGTACGCACGACTCTGGTGGGCGCCACCGCCCTGCTCCTCGCGGCGGCCCTCGCGGCTCCGGCCGTGGCCGCCACCGGCGCCCACCCCAGGGGCGGGCACTCGCACGCCGCCACCCGCAAGGCCATCGAGGCCGCGGTCGCGGCCGGGGTGCCCGGGGTGACCGCCACCGCGAAGGACGGCCACGGCACCTGGTCCACCACCGCCGGCGTGGGTGACCGCCCAACAGGCGAGCCGCGTTCCACCGCCGACCGGTACCGCGTCGGGAGCATCACCAAGACCTTCGTCGCCACCGTCCTGCTCCAGCTGGAGGCGGAGGGCCGGCTGTCGCTGGACGACACGGTGGAGAAGTGGCTGCCCGGCGTCGTCCACGGGCACGGCCACGACGGCCGCCACATCACCGTCCGGCAGCTGCTGAACCACACGAGCGGCATCTTCGACTACACCGGCGACGCGGACTTCGACCGGGCGGTCTTCACCAAGGACGGCTTCTTCCGGCACCGCTACGACACGCTCGCCCCGGGCGAGCTGGTCTCGATCGCCATGAAGCACGCGCCGTACTTCGCGCCGGGCACCTCCTGGAAGTACTCCAACACCAACTACGTCCTGGCCGGAATGGTGATCGAGAAGGTGACGGGCCATGCGTACGCCACCGAGATCGAACGTCGCGTCATCGCGCCGCTGCGGCTGCGGGGCACCTCGCTCCCCGGCACCCGGACCACGGTGCCCCGCCCGAGCAGCCGCGCCTACTCGAAATTCCTCGACCCGGCGGGGCCGGTGTACGACGTCACGACCCTGAATCCGTCGCTGGCCTCGTCCGCCGGTGAAATGATCTCCGACTCCGCCGATCTCGACCGCTTCTACAGCGCCCTGCTCCGCGGAAAACTCCTGCCGCCCGAGCAGCTGAAGGAAATGAAGACCACGGTCGAGGCCACGGGCATCCCGAACGCGCGCTACGGCCTCGGACTCATGGACATCCGGCTGACCTGCGGCGTTCACGTCTGGGGGCACAACGGCGGCATCCACGGGTCGACGTCCACGGCGATGACGACGGCGGCCGGCGATCATTCGATCGCCTTCAATTTCAACGGCGACTGGGCCGGGGACATGCAGTCGGTGATCGACGGGGAATTCTGTTAGCCACCGTTTCATCCGCGTCATTCTGTGTTAACCCGGGCGCAATGTCCGTACCGCCTCATATCGGCTATCCCGCTTTGGACGGGGATGGCTCGATCTTCTCGATCATTTATGCAAGGCGGGTGGTCGCGTGCGCGCGAGGCACGGACTGCGTGTGCTCTCGGTCTACGAGGGCTTCTTCTCCGGAGGAGCCCGGATCGTGCACAGTGACGTCGTACTGGGACTGGCCGAGGGCGGCCAGTCCCACCAGGTGCTCAGCCTCCATGGCGAGGTCCATCGCGAGGCCACCCGGCAGCGCATGGAGGACGACCACTGCTACCGGGCGCTGACCGCCGGCGGCGTCGGCGTCACCTCGCTCGGCCGCAGCGCGGGCCTGGTGGACGGCGAGCTCGCGGCGGACGATTTCAGCGGCCCGGAGCTGGCCGAAACGGCTCGGTCGATGGCCGGGGCGGATGTGATCCTCTCCCTGAAGGAGCAGCCGCTGGCGCTGCTCAACCAGGCCGGCCTGCCCCGCCGCCCGGTGGTGGTCTGCCTGCACCGCTCCGACCCGGAGAACCAGGGCCCCGCCCTGGACGAGCTCAAGGCCGCCATCGCCGAGGGCAAGGTGGTGGCGTGCGTGTGCTGCGCGGAGTCGACCAGGGCGGCGTACGAGGCGGCGGGCGTCCCGGGCGAGGTGCTGCACGTCATCCCCAACGGGGTGGACCTCCTCCGCTTCCGCCCCGACGCGGCCGCGCGGCTGGCGTTCCGCGCGTCCCTGGGCATCCCGGCCCCGGCCCCGGTGGTCGTCTTCGCGGCCCGCTACGCCGGGATGAAGAACGTCCCGCTCTTCCTCCGGGCGGCCCGCGCATGGCTGTCCCGTGAGCCCGAGGCCCATGTGCTGATGTGCGGCGCGGGCATGACCGGCGAGAACCCGGCGCTGCGGGCCGACATCGACACCGCGTTCGGCGAGGACCGGCACCTGGCGGACCGGATCCGCCTGCTCGGCGTGCGCGGCGACATGGAGACCGTCTACGCCGCCGCCGACGTCGTCGCCCTGACCTCCGTCTCCGGCGAGGCGGCGCCGCTGTGCCTGATCGAGGGCATGATGTGCGGCGCGGTCGCGGTGACGACCGACGTCGGCGACAGCGCGTCGATCGTCGACGGCCTCGGCTTCGTCACCCCGCCGGAGCCGGGCGCGATCGCCCTGGCCTGGTCCGCCGCGGCCGCCCGCCGTACGGAGCTGGCCCCGGCCCTGGAGGCCGCCCGCGAGCGCTTCAGCCGCACCCGAATGATCGCGGCCTACGCCACCCTGCTCGACGAGGTGTACGCCTCACACGTCGGCGGGCAGCGGGTCGTGGCGCAGCACGCTGTAGGCGACGCCGTCGCGCCACCGGCCGTCCCGGAAGACGATGCCCCGAGTTACGCCCTCGCGGGTGAACCCGGCCTTCTCCAGGGCCCGTTGCTCGGCGATGTTCTCGGCCTCGGTGTCGGCCTCGATCCGCATCACGGGGGTGTGGGCGAAGAGATAGCGGACGAGCTGTAGCTGGGCCCGGGTGCCGATGCCCCGGCCCCGGGCCTCGGGCAGCAGCTGGGCGCCGATGTTCCAGCAGTAGGTGGAGGCCGAGACGACGACCTTCCGCCAGGCGACGAACCCCAGCGGCTCGGCCGCCGCCGTGACGATCAGCCCGCCGCCGTCCTCGCCGAGCAGCCGGTTCTCCGTCCAGCGCTGCCGGAACCGCCGTGGGTCGGCGTAGCCGTACCACTGGAAGGGCCCTGCCGCCTCGGGGTCGGTGAGGAAGCGCTCCAGCAGGGGCAGGTCGTCCTCGCCCACGGGGCGCAGGGTCACGGATTCGGCAGGCATGGACCAGAGCGTACGGCTCGGTCTGTCAGGACCCCGTCAGGAGACCCGGTCGAGGACCGGGAGGTAGCCGAGCGCCTGGCCCGGTGCCGTCGGGTGGTACGACTCGGTGACCGCCGGGACGTCGACGCTGTGCAGCCAGGGGCTGGACGAGCAGATCTCGTGGCCGGCGAAGGCGGCCCGGACGTCGGCGAAGGTGAACCCGTGCGCGGCGGCGCGGCGGGCGATCAGCGCGTCGAGGTGGTCCACACCGTCGTTGATCGCGGCGCGCGCGGTGTCCTGGAGGCCGATCTCGCAGCTGCCCCTGAGGTGGTACAGGTGCGGATAGCCGAGCACCACGACGTGGGCGGCGGGAGCCCGGTCCCTGATGGCCGAGTAGAGCCGGTCCAGGTTGTCCCCGAGGGAGCGGTCCACCGTGGCGCGGGCGGCGGTGACGGCCGACAGGCAGCGGCTGGTGCCGCCCAGCGCGCAGGTCGTCATCACGACGCCGAAACCCGCGTCCATGCCGCCGACGGTGAGGGTGACCAGCCGGGTTCCGGTGCCGAGCGCGCCGAGCTGGCCGGACAGGACGTCGCCCGTCCGGGCGTGGTTGCACGCGGCGAAGGCGAAGGGCGCCACCTTGTGCGCCGAGGCCCACAGGACCGGGTACGCCCGGCCGCTGCGCTTGCAGTTCGTGCCGGTGGGCAGGTAGTCGCCGGCACCGAGCCCGGCGGAGTAGGAGTCACCGAGGGCCACGTACCCCGGGCCCCCGCTCAGCGGCGCCGTGCCCGCCGTCCCGGGTGCGGCGACGAGGCAGGCGGTGGCGAGCAGGAGGGCCGAGGCGCACACGGCTGTCCGGGTATGTCGCATACCTCTCATCTTTCGTGGCGCGGCCCGCGCCGCCCGCGCGGCTGGTCCGATCGAGTGAATCCGGGTGCTGCACGAGGAGGGGCCACCGGCAGTCGCCCGGTGGCCCCTCCTCTCCCCTCCTGAGGGCTCGCGCCGGCCCTCCTGCTGCCTCCTCCCGGTGCGTCACTACCGGGGGAGCACCACGACGTACGCGGCCGGGTCGCGGTCGGCCGAGGCCATCAGGGCCGTGCGGACCACCGCCGCCTGCTGCTCCATCGCGTCCCTGAGCTTCTTCGGCGTGAGGTACACGACCGTGATGCCGAGGCGTTCCAGGTGCTCGCGCTTGCGGGCGTACTCCGACCACAGCGCGTCCTCGTCCTGCCGGGGCGCCCTCGTGTCCAGCTCCACCGCCACCGCCTGGTCCGGCCAGTACGCGTCCAGGCCGCCGAGGTGCGGGCCGCCGGGCAGCCGCAGGTCGACGTTCCAGACCGGGTCGGGCAGGCCGTACTCGCCGACCATCCGGTACAGGCGGTCCTCGGCGATCGAGCGGCCCTCGGCCACGAGCGCGTCCACCGCGTCCACCACGTGCGGGCGGTTCAGCAGCTTAGCCTGGGTCAACTCCCGCACCACGGAAGCCGGTTCGCAGTGGCCGCCGCGCACCGCCTCGGTCATCAGCCGCCGTACCGCGTCCGCGTCCGTCAGCTCCGCCACCGCGTCCGCCAGCGCCCGCGGCACCGGCGCCAACGGCAGCCCCGTCACCGCCTTCGGCGTGGGCAGACAGGGCGTGCGCAGGACGCGGACATAGCCCGCGGAGCGCAGCCGGCGCAGCCGGGGGACCAGGACGTCGACGCGGTCCAGGGAGAGCAGCGGCGGGGCGGCGGAGAAGCCGTGGAGGGTGAGGGCCGCGAGGCCCGTGATCATCGCCTCCGCGTAGACCGGGCGGTGCGGGTCCTCAGCCGTCGGCTGGGCCGGGACACCGGGCGCGGACTCGCGGGCCGCGTACAGCAGCGCCCCGTGCAGACGCTCCTCGCTCGTCGGCGGGCCCGGGTGCAGCAGGACCACGTTCGGCAGCAGCAGCTGCCACGGGCCGCCGGGGCGGCACTGGTCGGTCAGTTCGGCCGTCGTCACTCCGTGGGAGCGGAGCTGAGCCGCCGTCAGGACGCGGCGGTGGACCTCGGAGAGGTGGCGGAGGGGGCGGGGGGAGAGCGGGGTGTTGTGCGTCATGGCGTCGGGATTCCCGCGCCCGGTCCCCTCCTTAACCGCTGTTACACGCCCGTCGAAGAATGCGGACAAGGGGGGACTAAAGGTCAGTTGTTCGGGTGCCGAGTAGGGACGGGAAACCCCTGGTCCGATCGGGTGCGGACCAGGGGTTACGGTTCCGATTGACCGAATTCCGTAACGGTCACTGGCGGCCCAAGCTCAGGCCAAAGCTCGGCCCATGACGGCCGGTGCCGGCCGGTCTCAGTCGCCGACGGCCGTCGCGTCGCACTCCTGTGCGCGCAGCGCCCGCGCCAGGTCGTCCCGCGCCTCCAGCACCAGCCGGCGCAGCGCCGGCGCCGCGTCCCGGTGCTCCTCAAGCCACGCGTCCGTCGCCAGCAGCGTCTCCGTCCGGTCCTGCAACGCCGGGAACAGGCCCCGTACGACATCCATGCCGATCTGGATCGACCGCTCCCGCCACACCCGCTCGATCGCCGCGAAGTACTTCTGCGCGTACGGCGCCGTCAGCTCCCGCTGCGAGGGCTGGCCGAAGCCCGCGATCGTCGCCTCCACCAGCGCGTTCGACAGCGCGTCGGACTCCACCACCTGCGCCCACGCCTGCGCCTTGACCGCGGCCGACGGGCGGGCCGCCAGGCAGCGGACCTGGTGGCGCTTGCCGGACGCCGTGTCGTCGCGGGCCAGTTCGGCGGCGAGGACGGACTCGTCGGCCACGCCGTGCGCCGCCAGCGGTTCCAGGAACGCCCAGCGCAGCTCCTGGTCCACCTCCAGGCCGTCGATCACTTCCGCACCGTCCAGCAGACGCCTCAGCAGCGCGAGGTCCGTCTCGCCGGACGCCACCGTCGCGAAGAACCGCGCCCACGCCAGCTGGTGCTCACTGCCCGGCTCGGCCGCCTCCAGCTCCCGCAGCGCGCCCTCGGCCAGCAGCTCCTCGCCGGTCGCCCGCCACTCGGGCGCCGCGTAGTGCACCAGCGCCGAGTTCGCCCACGTGTGCAGCATCTGCAGCACCCCGATGTCGGACTCGCGACCTCCGAACCGCAGCACCAGAGAGACGAAGTCCCGCGCCGGCAGCAGCGCGTCCCGGGTCATGTTCCACAGCGCCGACCAGCACAGGGCCCGGGCCAGCGGGTCGGTCAGCGCGCCCAGGTGCTCCTTGAGGGTGGCCAGCGAGGTGTCGTCGAAGCGGATCTTGCAGTACGTCAGGTCGTCGTCGTTGACCAGCACCAGATCCGGCGCCTCGGCGCCCGCCAGCTCCGCGACGACCGTGCGCGGCTCGTGCACGTCCGTCTCCACGCGCGCGTACCGCTCCAGCGCGCCCTCGGCCGTACGCCGGTACAGGCCCACCGCGATCCGGTGCGGGCGCTCCTCGGGATGCGACTCCGGCGCCTCCTGCACCACCGCCAGCTCGGCCACCCGGCCCTCGGCGTCCAGCAGCACCTGCGGCGTCAGCGAGTTGACCCCGGCCGTCTGCAGCCACGAACGCGCCCACGCCGACATGTCCCGGCCACTGGTCTCGCCCAGCACCGACAGCAGGTCGGCAAGGCGCGTGTTGCCGTACGCGTGACGCTTGAAGTAGCGCCGCGCGCCCTCCAGGAACGCCTCCTGGCCGACGTACGCCACCAGCTGCTTGAGCACCGAGGCGCCCTTGGCGTAGGTGATGCCGTCGAAGTTCAGCTTGGCGTCCTCCAGGTCACGGATGTCCGCCGTGATCGGATGCGTCGACGGCAGCTGGTCCGCGCGGTACGCCCAGGCCTTGCGGCGGTTGGCGAAGGTGATCCAGGCGTCCTTGAAGCGGGTCGCGCCCACGTTCGCGAACGTGCCCATGAAGTCCGCGAAGGACTCCTTCAGCCACAGGTCGTCCCACCACTCCATGGTGACCAGGTCGCCGAACCACATGTGCGCCATCTCGTGCAGGATGACGTTGGCCCGCGCCTCGTACGACGCCTGCGTCACCTTCCCGCGGAAGATGTACTCCTCGCGGAAGGTCACCAGACCCGGGTTCTCCATCGCGCCCAGGTTGTACTCCGGCACGAACGCCTGGTCGTACTTCCCGAACGGGTACGGGTAGTCGAAGTGCTCGTGGAAGAAGTCCAGGCCCTGCTTGGTGACGAGGAAGACGTCGTCGGCGTCGAAGTGCGGGGCGAGCCCCTTGCGGCACATCGCGCCGAGCGGGATCTCCAGCTTGCTCCCGTCCTCGAAGGTGCGGGTGTAGGAGTCGGTGACGTAGTGGTACGGCCCCGCCACCACGCACGTGATGTACGTCGAGATCGGCTTGGTCTCCGCGAACCGCCAGACGCCGTCGGCCAGTTCGCCCGCGCCGTTGCTCCACACCGTCCAGCCCTCGGGCGCCCGCACCTCGAAGCGGTACGGCGCCTTCAGGTCCGGCTGCTCGAAGTTGGCGAAGACCCGGCGGGAGTCGGCCGGCTCGTACTGGGTGTAGAGGTAGACCTCGCCGTCCTCGGGGTCGACGAAGCGGTGCAGACCCTCACCGGTGCGGGAGTAGGCGCACTGGGCGTCCACCACCAGCTCGTTCTCCGCGGCCAGGTCCTCCAGGGCGATCCGGGCGCCGTCGAAGACCTCGCTCGGGTCGAGGTCCCGGCCGTTCAGCGACACGGCGGTCACACTCGGCGCGACCAGATCGGCGAAGCTCGCCGCCCCCGGCTCGTTGCAGCGGAAGCGGATCGTGGTCACCGAGCGGAACGTGCGCGACGCCCCGCCCTCGGAGTCCCCGTCGCCGGTGACGGCGGACCTGAGGTCCAGGGACACCTCGTACCCGTCTACGGACAGCAGGGCGGCCCGCTCCCGGGCCTCGTCACGGGACAGATTCTCACCGGGCACGGACGGCACTCCCTTGTGATCGCATGGATGAGGGCGGAACAGGACCGATCCTGCCATGTGCCCCTGACAGGGAGCAGCAGGGAATGCGGGTCGCGTGGACGTCGTTGAGAGCGTGAAACGAGTCCTTCGCTGAGGAGAGCCATGTCCGAGACCGCGCCCGAGTCCGGCAAGACCCCCGTCGACTTCTGGTTCGATCCGCTGTGCCCGTGGGCCTGGATGACCTCCCGCTGGGTGCTGGAGGTGGAGAAGGTCCGCGACATCGAGGTCCGCTGGCACATCATGAGCCTCGCCGTCCTCAACGAGAACAGGCTGGACGAGCTGCCCGAGGAGTACCGGGAGATGCTCGCGACCAAGGCCTGGCAGCCGGTCCGCGTGGTCACCGCGGCCTGGCAGAAGCACGGCGCCGACATCCTCGGCCCGCTGTACACCGCGCTCGGCACCCGCATCCACAACAACGGCGAGGGCCCGACCCTGGAGGCCGTCGCGGGCGCCCTCGCGGACGTCGGCCTGCCCGCCGACCTCATCGACTACGCCGAGCAGCAGGACTTCGAGTTCGACGCCGAGCTGCGCGCCTCCCACAAGGAGGGCATCGAGAAGGTCGGCCAGGACGTCGGCACCCCGGTCATCGCGGTGCCCGGCCCCGACGGCGAGCAGATCGCCTTCTTCGGCCCGGTCGTCACCCCCGCCCCGAAGGGCGAGGAGGCGGCCCGCCTGTGGGACGGCACGCTCGCGGTGGCCTCCGTGCCGGGCTTCTACGAGATCAAGCGAACCCGGACCAAGGGGCCGGACTTCAGCAACCTCTAGGTCTCCGGTACACGGGCCCGGCGCCGCTCAGCGCCGGGCCCGTTCCCCGATCACGTGCGCGACGGCTTCGGGATGGGCACGCCCGGCTTGAGGAAGAACAGGCCGGCGACGGCCCCCTTGCTGTCGAAGCTCACGCGGAACTCGCCGGGCCCGTGCTGCATACGCAGGGGCACGCTGACCACGGTGTAGCGGCCGGACTTCGTGTCCTTGGGCTTCCCGTGCGACGTGTAGTGTCCGAAGTGGGCCTGGTAGCTCTTCCACACCTTCTCGAGCCCGTCCGGCGGCAGGTGCCCCCGCATGTCCGTGTCGAAGTGGGCGGTGGCGGCCCTGTAGTGCCCCTTGACGATGTCGTCGAGCATCCGCACGGCGACCGTGTCGTCCTTGGACGGTTTGGGCGCGGCCGACGCGCAACCGGTGGCCGGCAGCAGCGCGGTCGCGGCCAGTGCGACCGTGGCCGTTGCCCGGACCAGTCGCCGCCGGCCGCCGCGGGTGATGTCGTGGGCGGACATACGCTCATCGTGCGTCACTCGCCGTCTGCCCGCATGCCGGACCGATACTGCTGCCCATGCGCCCCGCCACCCTGCTCCTCGCCCGCCACGGACAGACCGTCTGGCACGCCGAGAACCGGTACGCCGGAGGCAGCGATGTCGCGCTCACGGACACCGGGTACGCCCAGGCCGAGGCGCTGGGCAGGTGGGCCGCCGCGCATCCCGTCGACGCGGTCCGGACCTCGCCGCTGTCCCGGGCGATCCTCACCGCCGACCCCGCCTGCCGGGCCCTCGGTCTCACCCCGCGCCGCGAACCCGGCCTGCGCGAATGCGACTTCGGGGTGGTGGAGGGCCGTACGCTCGCCGAGTTCGCGGCACAACACCCCGGGGCGGCGGACGCGTACCGCCGGGACCCGGTGGCGCACCCGTTCCCGGGCGCCGAGGACCCCCGCGCGGCGGCCGGGCGCGGGAGTGCCGCCCTGCGCCGCATCGCCGCCGCCCACCCCGGCGGGCGGGTCCTGGTCGTCGCCCACAACACCCTGCTGCGACTGGTGCTCTGCTCGCTCCTGCACATCCCGCTCGCCGAATACCGCCGCGTCTTCCCGCGGCTGCGCAACGCGGCGGTCAGCGAGCTCCGCATGGACGGCGAACACACCGCGCTGCTCTCGCTGAACGTGCCCTGCGGGCCGGAGTGAGGGAAGACCCCCGCGCGTCACGTCCACGCGGGGGTCTTCCGTTCATCCGCCTGCCGTCGTGAAGGGTGAGAAGACGATCACGAGGCAGGACGTTCTCAGGGGGCCGGCAGGAGGACGTCCGCGCGGGACCTGGCGGCTTCGTGACGGCGCGCCACGTCCTGCCAGTTCACGACCTGCCACATGGCCTCGACGAAGTCCGCCTTCTGGTTGCGGTACTGGAGGTAGAAGGCGTGCTCCCAGGCGTCGAAGACCAGGATCGGGGTGGCGCCCTGGCCGACGTTGCCCTGGTGGTCGTAGACCTGCTCCACGATCAGGCGCCCGCTCAGCGGCTCGTACGCCAGCACGCCCCAGCCGGAGCCCTGGGTGGTGGCCGCGGCCCTGGAGAGCTGGGCCTTGAAGGCGGCGAAGGAGCCGAAGGACTCCTTGATCGCTTCGGCCAGCCCGCCCACGCCGTCGGCCGCGAGCGGCTCGCCGCCGCCGTCCTTCGGGCCGGTCATGTTCTGCCAGTAGATGCTGTGCAGGATGTGCCCGGACAGGTGGAAGGCCAGGTTCTTCTCCAGGCCGTTGATGGAGCCCCACGCCTCCTTGTCCCGTGCCTCGGCGAGCTGCTCCAGGGTGTCGTTGGCGCCCTTCACATAGGCCGCGTGGTGCTTGTCGTGGTGCAGCTCGATGATCTCCGGGCTGATCACGGGGGCGAGCGCGGAGTAGTCGTAGGGCAGGTCGGGCAGCGCGTAGACGGGCATGGGTCATCCCCTCGAGAAGCTTATTGCAAAGAGCTTGCAACTACACGCTAGCAACAACAGTGTCCGGGCAACAGAAAGGCCCCCGCGTGTTGCACGTGGGGGCCTTTCCGGGACCGGGGTGTCGGTGTCAGCGCCTGGCGCGCGCCCGCTGCCAGAGGTAGCCGACGACCGCCAGGCACAGGGTCATGCCGCCGGTGGAGTACAGCTGGACGCGGGTGTCCGGCTCGCGGGCCATCAGGACGAAGATCGCGACCATGCCGGCCAGCGCGACCCAGGTCAGCCACGGGAACGCCCACATGCGCACGACCAGCTTCTCGGGCGCCTCGCGCTCGATACGGCGGCGCAGCAGCAGCTGGGAGACCGCGATGAAGATCCAGACGACCAGGATGACCGCGCCGATCATGTTCAGCAGCCACGGGAAGACGCGGTCCGGGCTCCAGTAGCTGAGCAGCACGCAGACGAACCCGACGACGCAGGAGGTGAGGACCGCGATCCGCGGCACCCCGCCGGACAGCCTGACCAGCGCCTTCGGGCCCTGACCGCGCTCCACCAGCGAGTAGGCGATGCGCGAGGAGCCGTAGATGTTGGCGTTCATCGCGGACAGCAGGGCGACCAGGACGACCACGTTCATCAGCTGGCCCGCGCCGGGGATGCCGAGGTGGTCGAGCGTGGCGACGTACGGGCCCTTCTCCACGACCTCCTTGGAGTCCCACGGGACCAGGGTGACGACGACCGCCATCGAGCCGATGTAGAACAGGGCGATGCGCCACATGGCCGTGCGGACGGCGGACGCCACGCCCCTGACCGGGTTCTCCGACTCGGCGGCGGCGATGGTCACCGTCTCCATGCCGCCGTAGGAGAAGACGGAGGCGAGCAGGCCGATGATCAGGCCCTCGCTGCCGTGCGGGAGGAAGTGGGTGAGGTGCGCGGTGCCGGGGGAGTCGGTGCCGGGCAGTACGCCTGCGATGGCCAGGACGCCGAGGATCAGGAACAGGCTGATCGCGCCGACCTTCAGCGCGGCGAACCAGAACTCGAACTCGCCGAAGTTCTTCACCGCGGCCAGGTTCGCCCCGCAGAACACCACCATGAACAGGGCCACCCACATCCACTGCGGGGTGCCCGGCACCCAGCCCTGGACGATCTTCGCGGCGCCGATGCCCTCCAGGCCGACGGCCGTGCACAGCAGCACCCAGAACGACCAGCCGGCGGCGAAGCCCGCCCAGGGGCCGATCGCCCGCTCGGCGTGTGCGGAGAAGGAGCCGGAGGAGGGGTAGGCGGCGGACATCTCGCCCAGCATGCGCATCACCAGCATCACCAGCAGGCCGGAGAGCGTGTACGCGATCACGATGGACGGACCGGCGGCGGCGATGCCCGCGCCGGAGCCGACGAACAGACCCGCACCGATGACGCCGCCCAGGGCGATCATCGACAGATGGCGCTGCTTGAGGCCGTGGGAGAGGGAGGAGCCGTCCTGTTGCTGTGGCGGCGTCTCGGTGGTCGTGCTGCTGGGCATGGGCGCGGCTCTCCCGGGCAAGGCAATGGGCGGGCAAAAACCCCGCCAGTCTGGGCGGCCCGTCCGCTGACGCGGAGGAGCCGCCCAGTATCCGGACACCCGTCCTACGGAGGGTGTCCGGATGGTCACGCCGCCGCGAGCACCGGCGTGTAGTGCGAGGCGTCGCCCTCGATCGAGTAGCTCTCCTTGCCCTCGACGCCGACCGGGACGTCACCGGCGACGGTCACCCGGTGCAGCCGGCGCGGCCGCCCGTCGTAGTTGTCGATGGCGTAGTGCTGGGTGATCCGGTTGTCGAACAGCACCAGCTCGTTCTCCGCCCAGTGGTGGCGCAGGATGTTCTCCGGCCGGGTGACGTACGCCTGGAGCAGGTCGAGGATCTTGCGGGACTCGCCGACCGACAGGCCCACGATCCGCTGCGCGAACCCGCCGATGAACAGCCCGCGCTCCCCGGTCAGCGGGTGCACCCGGACCACCGGGTGGGCGGTGCGGTACGTGATCGACGTGAACTGGGCGCGCTGGGCGGCCTTCTCCTCGTCGATCTCCTCCTCCGGTACGGCGTAGTCGTAGTCGTTGGTGTGCTCGGCCCACAGGGTGTCGGCGAGGCGGCGCAGCGGCTCGGGCAGGTCGCGGTAGGCGGCGGCCGCGTTGGCGATCAGGGTCTCGCCGCCGTACGGCGGGACGGTGATCGAGCGCAGGGTGCTGGCCTGCGGCGGGTTGAGCACGAAGGTCACGTCGGTGTGCCAGTGGTTGGCCCGGCCCCGCTCGCTGTCCACGGGCAGCACGTTCGGGGCGCCGTCGACCGCGCCGACCGTCGGGTGCGCGGTGGTCAGGTCGCCGAAGTGGCGGGCGAAGGCCTGCTGGCCGGCGTCGTCCAGGGTGCCCGCGTCGAAGACGAGCGCCTTGTGGACGTTCAGGGCCTCGCGGATCGCGGAGACCTCCTCCGGGGCGAGCGGCCTGGTGATGTCGACGCCGGAGACACGGGCGCCGATCCGTGCGGTGACCTTGGTGATCTCGAGGGACATGTGCGGGTCCTTTCAGACGAGGGCGGGGGCCGGGCTCAGGTACTGGTTGGCGGGTCGGGGGAGGCCGTAGCGCTCCCGGAGGGTCTGGCGGGGGCCGTACGCGTCGCGGAACAGGCCGCGGGTGCGCAGGAGCGGTACGACGTGGTCGACGAACGCGTCGAGGCCGGAGGGCAGCACGGCGGGCATGATGTTGAAGCCGTCGGCGGCGCCCTGGGTGAACCAGGTCTCGATCTGGTCGGCGACCTGCTCGGGCGTCCCGGCGAAGGTGAGGTGGCCCCGCCCGCCGCCGAGCCGGGCGATCAGCTGCCGGACGGTGAGTTTCTCCCGCCGGGCCAGCTCGACCACGAGCGTGTAGCGGCTCTTGGCCCCCTCGACGGCGGACTCGGGCGGCAGGTCGGCGGGCAGCGGCGCGTCCAACTCAAGGGTGTCGTCCGGGAGTTGCAGCAGGCTCTCCAGCCGGCGGACCCCGTGGTCGTAGACGATGTGGTCCTCCAGCAGCCGCTCCGCCGCCCGTGCCTCCGCCTCCGTCGAGCCGAGCACGGGCACGATCCCGGGCAGCACCTTGATGTGCCCGGGGTCCCGTCCGGCTTGTGCCGTGCGGGACTTGAGGTCGGCGTAGAAGGCCTGGGCGTCGGTGAGGGTCTGCTGGGCGGTGAAGACCGCTTCCGCGTACCGGGCGGCGAAGGCCTTGCCGTCCTCGCTGGACCCGGCCTGCACGAGTAGCGGGTAACCCTGGGGCGTGCGCGGCACGTTGAGGGCTCCGGCCACGCTGAAGTACGTGCCCCGGTGCCGGGGCGGATGGATCTTGCTGTCGTCGCCCCAGACGCCGGCCGCCTTGTCGGCGACGATCGCGTCGTCCTCCCAGCTGTCCCACAGCTTCAGCGCCACGTCGAGGAACTCGGCCGCGCGGGCGTACCGCTCGGCGTGCGCGGGCTCGGCGTCCAGCCCGAAGTTCCGGGCGGCCTCGGCACCGGCGGTGGTGACGATGTTCCAGCCGGCCCGGCCGCCGCTGACGATGTCCAGCGAGGCGAACCTGCGGGCCAGGTTGTAGGGCGAGTTGTAGGACGTGGACGCGGTGGCGATCAGCCCGATGTGCTCGGTGGCCGTCGCCAGCGCGGTCAGCAGGGTGAGCGGTTCCAGGGCGCCGGCCGGCCGCTGGGCGAGGTTGCCCCACAGCTGGGGGCCGTCGGCGAGGAACAGCGAGTCGAACGTGCCACGCTCAGCGATCCGCGCGAGCCGCACGTAGTGCTCCAGGTCGACGTGCGCGCACGGGTCGCTCTCCGGGAGCCGCCAGGAGGCCTCGTGATGGCCGGTGTTCATCAGGAACGCGTTCAGGTGGAGTCTTTTCTGTGTCACCGGTGGTCCTCCGTGACGCCCAGTGCGGTCAGCAGTCGCTCGCGGTACTCGCCCAGGACCGGCTCGCGGTAGGAGCGCGGGTGGGGGCGGTCGATGGTCAGGTCGAGCCCGATGCGGCCCTGGTCCAGGACGAGGACGCGGTCGGCGAGCACGATCGCCTCGTCCACGTCGTGGGTGACCAGGAGCACGGACGGGCGGTGGCGCTGCCACAGGTCGCGCAGCAGGTTGTGCATCTTGATCCGGGTGAGCGCGTCCAGCGCGCCGAACGGCTCGTCGGCCAGCAGGAGTTCGGGCTCGCGGACCAGGGAGCGGGCGAGTGCGGCCCGCTGGGCCTCGCCGCCGGACAGCTCGCCCGGCCAGGCCCGCTCGCGGCCCTTCAGCCCGACCTCGGCGAGGGCGGCCCGGCCGCGCTCCTCGGCGTCCCTGCCGCCGGTGCCGAGCAGGACGTTGTCCAGCACCCGGCGCCAGGGCAGCAGCCGGGAGTCCTGGAAGACGACCGAGACCCGCTCGGGTGCGGTGAGCCGGCCGCCGCCCGCGACCCCGTGGTCCAGCCCGGCCACTGCCCGCAGCAGCGTGGACTTGCCCGAGCCGCTGTGCCCGAGCAGGGCCGTGAACTGGCCCGCGGGCAGGTCGAGGTCGATGCCGTCGAGGACCGTACGGCCGTCGAAGGACCGGGTCAGGCCCTGGAGCCGGACGGCGGGGCGGGTCAGTTGCTCAGTGTGCGGCGCCACGACAGCACCCTCCGTTCGACGAGACGGACCACGCTGTCGGAGACCAGGCCGAAGACGCCGTAGATCAGCAGGCCCACCAGGATCACGTCGGTCTGGCCGTAGTTCTGCGCCTGGAACATCATGTAGCCGAGCCCGGACGTGGCGTTGATCTGCTCCAGCACCACCAGGCCCAGCCAGGAGCCGGTCACCCCGAGCCGGAGTCCCACGAAGAATCCGGGCAGCGCGCCGGGTATCACCACCTGGCGTACGAAGGCGAGCCGGGACAGCCCCTGCACCTCGGCGAGTTCGACGTACCGGCTGTCGATGCCGGACAGCGCGGCGTGCGTGTTCAGGTAGACCGGGATGTAGACGACGATCGCGATGATGGCGATCTTGAAGGTCTCGCCGATGCCCAGCCAGAGGATGAACAGCGGGATCAGGCCGAGCGTCGGGATCGCCCGGTTGAGCTGCACGGTCCCGTCGATCAGCGCCTCGCCGGTGCGGCTCAGCCCGGCGGCGAGGGCGAGCAGCACCCCCGCGGCCAGGCCGATCGCGAAGCCGTACCCGGCGCGTGTCAGCGAGGTCAGGACGTCCGTGGCCAGGGTGCCGTCGGTCCACAGGTGACCGGCGGTCCTCAGCACCGTCCAGGGCGCCGGTACGGCACCGGTGTCGAGCGCCCCGGCGGCGGAGGCGCCGGCCCACAGGGCGAGGACGACGAGCGGGCCGGTCAGCCGGGCGGCGGGCAGCCGGCGGCCGGGGGAGAGCCGTCGGCGCCGGCGGACCTGGGGCAGCTCCCCGGCCTCCGCCGCCGCGACGGCGGGCGTCGTCGTGGTCAGCGCGGTCATTTCCGGTACTCCTCGGGTACGGCCTTGGCGGCGATCGACTCGAAGCGGTGGTCGAAGAGCGAGGCGACGTCGAACTTCCTCACGAACCCGCCCTCGGCGAGCAGATCGGCCGTCTCCTGCTCCCACTTGATCGCCTCGGCCCAACTGGGCGGGAACAGCGGCTTGTTGGCGAGCTTGGAGATGCCCTGCGCCTGCTGCGGGGTCAGGTTCTGCGTCTTGACGTAGAACTCCTCGTTCCACACCTGAGGGTGCTCGTACTGCCACACCTGGCCCTTGGCCCACTGCGGGATGTACGCGGCGATCGCGGCGGCCTTCGCCGGGTCGTTCAGCACGGACTGCGGGGCCCACAGCAGGTTGAGCAGGTCGACGACGTCGGTGGGGATGGTGCGGGCGCCCTTCGCCTCGTACTGGTTCAGATAGGCGGGCGCCTGGCTGATGGCGAGCGGGGCCACATCCACCTGGCCGGACTGCAGGGCGGTGAAGAACTGGTTGCTGGTCAGCGGGACCAGCTTCACCTCGTCGTACTTGAGACCCGCCTGCTTCAGCGCCCGCAGCAGGACCACACCCTGCGCCTGGCCCTGCGAGAACGCGAGCCGCTTGCCCTTGAAGTCGTCGACGGTGTGGATGTCGCTGCCGGGCTTGGTGGCGAAGAGGTAGTTGGGCCTGCGGGTGAGGTCGATCGCCACGATCCTGGCGTCGAAGCCCTGGTAGTGCGCCTGGATCGGCGGGATGCCCGCGTTGTTGGCGAGGTCCAGGGACCCCGCCCGGAAGGCGTTGATGACATCCGGGCCCGCCCCGATGTTCAGCCAGTTGGACACGGTGAACGGCAGCGCGGGCAGCTTCGCCAGCCGGAACTGCAGCTGCTGCTGGCCCTGGTACGAGGCGATCTTCAGGCTGGTGCCGGCCGGCACCTTGTCGGCGAGCGGCTCGGTGGCCGCGCCACCGGTGTCGGCGGACGCGTCGCCCTTGGCGCAGCCGCTGAGGCCCACGGCGGCGGCGGACGCGCCCAGCAGGGAGGTGAGAAAGACACGACGGTGCATGGGAGAACTCCCCAGAGGAAGGAGGGGAAAGACAGGAGGGAAAGGCAGGCGGAATTCCGGGGCGAGAAGCCGGAGGAAAAAGAGAGCAAGGAGCCGGAAACACGCGCTTCACGCGCGGCAATGTGTCAGCAACAAAGGGTGCGACAGCTGGTGAGCGGGCTCATGACCAGGATGTTCCTGTCTCTCGGCGACCGATGTCAACATTCCGAGTTTCTGAATTAAATACCCTCAGGTGACAGGCCCAGCGGATCCCGGAACAGCACGTCGAGAACCACCGAACCGCCCGCCACCGCCAGCACGGAATCCGGGAAGCTCGTCGGCAGCACGGCCGCCGAACGGCGTATTCCGGCCGCCTCCCGGAGCGCGTTCAGGCAGTCCTCGAAGTGGAGGGTGCCCACCTCGGTCACCACGACCGTCTCCGGATTGAGCACGTCCAGCAGCAGCCCGGCCGCCCGCCCGGTCGCCCGGGCCCGCTCCACCAGCAGCCGCCGCGCCACCGCGTCCCCGCCCGCCGCGGCGGCCACCACATGCATCGGGTTCACCGAGTCGATCACCCCGGCCTCCCGGGCCCGCCGGCTGAGCGTCCGCTCGCTCAGCTCCACCTGCAGGCAGCCGGTACGGCCGCACGGGCACGGCTCGCTGCCGCCCGGCACCGGCAGATGCGCGATCGCCCCGGCCGCCGAACGCGGCCCGTGGTGCACCTCGTCGCCCGTGGCGAAGGCCGCGTCGACCACATTGCCCACGAACAGGTGCAGCACGCTCCGGGCGCCCCGGGCCCGCCCGAACAGCCGCTCCCCGTGCACCAACGCCCGCGCGTGCCCGTCCACATGGACCGGCAGCCCGGTTAGGGCGCCGAGCAGCTCCCGCACCGGCACCTCGCGCCAGCCCAGCAGCTCGTGCTCGACCACGGTGCCGGTCTCCCGGTCCACCCAGCCGCCGACGGCCACCCCGGCCCCCAGCGGCCGGCGGCCCGGCACCTCGGCGAGCAGCGCCGCGAGCCCCTCGGCGGCCCGCGCCAGCACCCAGCCGGGATCGGTGCGTTCGTGCTTCAGCTCGCGCCCGGCCACCACCCGGCCGCGCAGATCCAGCAGCGCGACCGTCGTGTACGGCACGGCCACATGCACCCCGGCGACGACGAACCCCGTGTCGTCCAGGTCGACGGGGACGTGCGGCCGGCCGACCCCGTTCGAGCGCCGGGGCGCGGCGGACTCGCGGATCAGGCCGAGCTCGGTGAGCCGGGCGCAGTGTTCGGTCACCGACGCGGGCGACAGCCCGGTCAGCCGGGCGACGGTGCTGCGCGCCACCGGCCCGTGCTCCAGCACGGACCGCAGCACGACACTGGCGCTGGTGCGCCGCCGGTCGCTGTCGGCGGCCCGCGGAACGGGCGAGTCGAGGGTGGACACCGCGGTACGGGGCATGGGGAACCGTCCTGAGGGAAACGGGCCGACACGTCTCGGAAGGAGGGGCGTGCCGAGCGCTCGCCCCTACCCCGGGCGGCGACAGGTGGCCGTGCCCTGGCGTCGCAGGTCGACATAGCGACGCGAGGTGAGGTACCGGGCCTGGGCAACCATGGCTGGAAGGGTAGGGCAGGAAAGGTGAATCCGGCCAGACGACCGGGATTCATTTGGCGGGACCCCACAGTCCCCTCGGTCCCCCTGCCGAGTGAGCTGTGCGTCGCTGCCTCAGTGACCAGTGTCACGCCCTGGTCGGTGTAACCCACACTCTTTGTCCGAAGCCCACCAAGCCGTCGTTCCGTCATTTGTCGAGCGCTGACGGTGATCGGCTCGCGTCGGCTGGGATAGCGTCACGGTGTCCCAGCATGTCCCCGTCACCCGCGGAGTCCCCATGAGCACCGCCACCGCCACCGCTCGCCCCGGCGCAGTCCTCGCCGATCTGCTGCCCGCGTCCCGCGTCCGCGACGCGGCCCTCGTCGTCGGCGGCGCCGTGCTCACCGGCCTCGCGGCCCAGGTGGCGATCCCGGTGCCCGGCACCCCGGTGCCGGTGACCGGCCAGACCTTCGCCGCGCTGCTCGTCGGCACCGCGCTCGGTGCCCGCCGCGGCTTCCTCGCCCTCGCCCTGTACGCGCTCGCCGGTGTCGCGGGCGTGCCGTGGTTCGCGGACGGCACCTCCGGCGCGGCTTCGGTCTCCTTCGGCTACGTCCTCGGCATGCTGCTCGCGTCGGCGGCCGTCGGCGCGCTGGCCCGGCGCGGTGCCGACCGCTCGCCGCTGCGCATGGCGGGCACGATGATCCTCGGCGAGGCGATCATCTACGCCGTGGGCGTGCCCTACCTGGCCCTCACGGCCCACCAATCCGTCTCCTGGGCCGTCGCGTCCGGCCTCACCCCGTTCCTGATTGGCGACGCCCTCAAGGCGGCCCTGGCGATGGGCGCGCTGCCCACCGCCTGGAAGTTCGCGAACAAGCGCTAGGACGCGCTGACGCCGTAGTTCCTGCGGAAGAGGTTCGCCGGGTCGTAGGTCCCCTTGACCCGGGCGAGCCTCTTTCGCGTCTGCGGGTCGTACAACCCGGTGTTCCTGTCCCCGGCCCCGAAGGCGAAGTTGAGGGACCGTCCGAGGGTGTCCCCGGCCAGCAGTGCGAACGCCGGGTCGAGCACGGCCCGCGCCCGCTCCCGCTCGCCGACCGTCAGCAGCCGCACCAGGAACCGCCCTTCGCGGTACGGCACCGCGTTCGGCCGAGGGCGGGCGAGCGCGCCGCCCAGGTGGTTGATCTGCACCACACACATCTGGTCCGCCGCCGGCCCGGTGGCCCGCAGCAGCGCACCGGCCCGCTCGACGTCCAGCTCCCGCAGCACCGCGCTGTCGCCGTAGTAGGCGTGCGGGAAGTCCGGGTCGCTGTGGATGCTGTGGCTCTCGGCGTACGGCATCTCGCGCAGCGAGTCCGACAGCAGCGGCCCGATCTCCCGCAGCGGGGCGACGAGCGCGTCCCCGTCCCCGCCGGTGTGGGCCACCCGGATCGAGACGACGTACGTGCCGCGCAGATGCGGGGGCAGCGCGGGCAGGTCCGGGTACGGTACGGCGGCGAAGGACGAGGTCATTTCGTCGGGCACGGTCCGCGTCCAGGCCTCGTACGCCCGCAGCACGGCAGCCGGGTCCACCGCGCGCCCGTCGAAGGCGAGCGAGCCGCCGTACAGCGTCCGCACCGGTACGAGCCCGATCTCCAGCTCGGTGACGATGCCGAGGTTCTGCCCGGCACCGAGCAGCGCCCAGTACAGCTCGGGGTCCGTATCGGGGGTGACCCGCCACAGCTCGCCGTCGGCGGTGACGAGCTCCAGCCACCGCACATGGTCCGCCGCGTACCCGAACTCCCGCGCCAGGATGCCGAGTCCGCCGCCCAGGGTGTACGACACCGCGCCCACGCCCGGCGCCGACCCGTTCAACGGCGCCAGCCCGTACGGCTCGGCCGCCGCGACCACCTGCCCCCAGCGGACCCCGGCCTGCACCCGGACGGTACGGCCCTCGGGGTCGACCACGACCGCGTCCATGCGCCGGGTCGTGATGAGCATCCCGCCCTCGTACCCGCCGGGCAGCCCGTGCCCGGTCGCCTGCACCCCGACGGGCATCTGCTCGGCCGCCGCGTACCGCACGCCGGCCACCACGTCGGCCGCCGAACGGGCGGCCACGACCACGGCGGGCCGCCGCTCGAAACCGAGCTGGAAACCGTCGAGTTCGTCCTCGTAACCGGCGTCGCCGGGGCGCAGGAGGGTCAGGTCCAGGTGCTCGTCCACGTAGGTCATGGCGGACAGCATGGCCGCATAACCTGACAAGCGCCGTCAGGTTATCCGCGCGTGCGGGCGGTCACGGCTTCTGGCAGGTGGGGCACCAGAAGAGGTTGCGCGCGGCGAGGCCGGCGGTGCGGATCTCGTCGTCGCAGACGTGGCACGGCAGGGTGGCGCGGCGGTAGACGTACACCTCGCCGCCGTGGTCGTCCACGCGCGGTGGCCGGCCCATGGCCTCCGGAGTGTGCTCGGCCCGGACGGTGTCGATCCGGTTGCTGCGGACCCCTTCGTGCATCAGCTCGACGAGGTCGGCCCACAGGGCGTCCCACTCGGCCGGGGTGATGTCCCGGCCCGCGCGGTACGGGTCGATGCCGTGCCGGAACAGCACCTCGGCGCGGTAGACGTTGCCGACGCCGGCGACGATCTTCTGGTCCATGAGCAGCGCGGCGATCGTCGTACGGCTGCGGGAGATTCTGCGGTACGCCGCGGCCGGGTCGGCGTCCTCGCGGAGCGGGTCGGGACCGAGGCGGTCGTGCACGGCCCGCTTCTCGGTGCCGGTGATCAGCCGGCAGGTGGTGGGGCCGCGGAGGTCGACGTACGCCGTGTCGTTCGCGAGCCGGAGCCGGACGGTGTCGGTCGGCGGGGGTGCGGGGGCGTCGCCGAAGGTGACCTTGCCGAACAGCCCGAGGTGGATGTGGACCCAGTCGGTGCCCCGGAAGCGGAGGAAGAGGTGCTTGCCGTGGGCCTCGGTGGCCGTGAGCGGGGCTCGGTCCAGAAGGGCCGCGGCGTCGGAGAACTTGCCCTGCGGGCTGCTGACGCGCGGGGCCGTGCCGTGGAAGCGCTCGGCGTAGTCCTGGGCCAGCCGATGAATGGTGTGCCCTTCCGGCACGGCGGGGTGTCCTTTCCTTCTTCCTCGCCAGGACCCGTCCTCGCCAGGACCGGGGGCCCGGGGGCCGGAGCCCCCGGGGCTGCCCTTTCGGCCGCGTGGGTCGGGCGCTAGGCCTGCGGGTGGTGGGCCGGGATCGGGGGCAGGTCGCCCGTCGTCTCGTACGCCGACAGCATGTCGATCCGCCGGATGTGACGCTCATCACCGGAGAACGGCGTGTTGAGGAAGACCTCGACGAACTTCGTCGCCTCCTCCGTGCTGTGCATGCGCGCACCCACCGCGACCACGTTGGCGTTGTTGTGCTGCCGGCCGAGCGCCGCCGTCTCCTCGCTCCAGGCCAGTGCCGCCCGCACGCCCTTCACCTTGTTCGCGGCGATCTGCTCACCGTTGCCCGAGCCGCCGATCACGACGCCGAGGGCGTCGGCGTCCGCGGCCGTGCGCTCGGCCGCCCGCAGGCAGAAGGGCGGGTAGTCGTCCTGGGCGTCGTAGATGTGCGGCCCGCAGTCGACGGGCTCGTGACCCGCCGCCTTGAGCCACTCGACGAGGTGGTTCTTGAGTTCGTAGCCAGCATGGTCGGAGCCGAGATACACGCGCATGCCATGAGTGTGACACGCCCCATGGAGGGCAGCAGCCTCGGGTGGCGGCCGCGGCCGGGCCCCGAGGGATGCCTCACCAGACCTCGGAAAACGTGAGCAGGACCATAGAACCTCAAGGGAACCTCAAGTAACGATACGGATTCAGAGGTTCCCGAATCCGTTCGCCTCGGATTCACTGGACCGACTCGTACACCGCTCGTGCGAGATGCTCCGCCTGGTGTAAAGGAAACCCCTCCATGACCCCTGGTTCGGGCCTTCAAGCAGGACTCAAGAACCGCCACCTGACGATGATCGCGATCGGTGGTGTCATCGGAGCCGGCCTCTTCGTCGGTTCCAGTTCCGGTATCGCCACCGCGGGACCGGGCATCCTCCTGTCGTACGCGCTCGTCGGCACCCTCGTCGTCCTCGTGATGCGGATGCTCGGCGAGATGTCCGCCGCCAACCCCACCTCCGGCTCCTTCTCCGCGCACGCCGACCGTGCCCTCGGCCGCTGGGCCGGGTTCTCCATCGGCTGGCTCTACTGGTTCTTCTGGGTCGTCGTGCTGGCCGTCGAGGCCACCGCCGGCGCCAAGATCCTCTCGGGCTGGGTCCCGGCCGTGCCGCAGTGGGGCTGGGCGCTCATCGTGATGACCGTGCTGACCGCGACCAACCTGGTCTCCGTCGGCTCCTACGGCGAGTTCGAGTTCTGGTTCGCCGGCATCAAGGTCGTGGCGATCGGCGCGTTCATCGCCATCGGCGTGCTGGCCATCTTCGGCGTGCTTCCGGGGGTGCACGCCGACAAGGCGTCCTTCGGCAACCTGACGAGCCACGGCGGTTTCCTGCCGCACGGACCCGGCACCATCCTCACCGGTGTGCTGCTGGTCGTCTTCTCCTTCATGGGCAGCGAGATCGCCACCCTCGCGGCCGGCGAGTCGGAGGACCCGCAGCGCGCGGTCACCAAGTCCACCAACAGCATCATCTGGCGCATCGGCGTCTTCTACCTGGGCTCGATCCTGGTCGTGGTCTCCCTGCTGCCGTGGAACGACCCGTCCATCGCCAAGCAGGGCTCCTACGTCGCCGCGCTGAACTCGCTCGGCATCCCCAACGCCGGTCAGATCATGAACGTCATCATCCTGACCTCGGTGCTGTCCTGCCTCAACTCCGGCCTGTACACGGCCTCCCGCATGGCGTTCTCCCTCGGCCAGCGCGGTGACGCCCCGAAGGCGTTCGCCCGCACCACCTCCCGCGGTGTGCCGATGGCGGCGATCCTGGCCTCGGTCGTCTTCGGCTTCGTGGCGGTCTTCTTCAACTACGCCTACCCCGACACCGTCTTCCTCTTCCTGGTCAACTCCAGCGGCGCGGTCGCCCTGTTCGTGTGGCTGGTCATCTGCTTCTCGCAGCTGCGGATGCGGAAGATCATCCAGCGGGAGGCGCCGGAGAAGCTCGTCGTCAGGATGTGGCTCTACCCGTACCTGACCTGGGCGACGGCCGCCTTCATCGTCGGCGTCCTCGGCTACATGCTGACGGACACCAAGGGCGAGAGCAGCGGTCGTACGACCGTGCTGCTGTCCGTGCTGGTGGCGGCGCTCGTGGTCGCCACCGCCCTGATCAAGGAGAAGGTCGCCGGCCGCCGCACGGCCCCCGCCGTCGAGGCCCCGGCCGACAAGGTGTCCGTCGGCTGATCCGTCCCCTTCCGCTCCCGCGACCACAGCACGGTGAAGGCCCCCTTCACCGTGCTGTGCGTCGCTGTGGGTGCTCCCACCCCTCTCAGAACCCGTGCGGCAGCCACGGGGCCACCGGTGAGCCGAAGGCCACCGACGCCTCCGCCAGAGCCCCCGGCCGCAGCTCCCGCACCCGCCCCGCCGCCGCGAGCGACAGCAGTGTCACGCCACCGAGATAGGACGCGCCCAGCTCCCGTACGGAGAGGGAGAGGTCGGCGGCGTCGGACGTGCGCTCGCAGGACGCGCCCTTGGCGTCGCCCGTCAGCCGCCAACGCCCCGCGTTCCACGGGCAGAAGGCGTCCGCCACCTCCAGCACGACATCGACCGGCGCCTGATACGTACGCGCCGACAGCGCCGTACCGACGTCGACGAGACGGACGTACGCGTCGTCCCTCAGGCGCGGCCGGCAGCGCCGGGTGTCCGAGACCAGGTACCGCCAGGCGTCGTCGACCGGCCGCGACCCCACCGACAGGGTCGTCATCAGGTCGATGCCGAACAGGAACCGCCACAGCGCCGCCCCGGTGACGGGATCGAGCGCGGCCAGGTCCTTCAGCTGCACCGTGCCGTCGTGCCCGCTCTCGCCCCAGCCGATCTTCGTGCGGAAACGGACATAACCCGTCACCTCGCCGTCCCGCTCGGCGACCGCGCACTGCAGCGCCGACGCCCCGTCCCGCTCGCTCTCGGGGTCGAGGAGACCGGCCCGCTCCCAGCCGGGCTGCCGCGCCAGCATCCCCGGCCGCAGCGGCACCAGCGCCGCGTAGACCGCCTCGCAGGCGCCGAGGACGTCCGCGGGCGCCGCATAACGCACCCGTATGCCCTCCACGCCGGGCGGCAGGGACAGCGTCACCCGGCCCGTGTCGATCTCGGCACTCGTACGGAAGGTGGCCGCGCCGTACCCGAAGCGGCCGTAGATCGCGGGCTCGGACGCGGTCAGCACCGCGAGCGGCTCGCCCAGCGCCCGCACGTCGTCCAGCTGCCGGCGCATCATCGAGGTCAGCACCCCGCGCCGCCGGTGGGTCGCCGCCACGCTCACCATGGTCACGCCGGCCGCCGGGACCGCGGCCCCGCCCGGCACGGTCATCCGGAAGCTGAACGCACCCGTCGTACCGACGATCTCGTCGCCGTCCCAGGCAGCCAGAGAACGGTCGAACTCGGTCAGGGATCTGTCCAGTTCGCGTTCCTCGGCCGGTGCCGCCGGGGCGCCGAAGGCGCGGTACAGGACGTCGTACCACCGGTCCCAGTCGGACTCGCGCAGCACCTTCAACTCGGTTCCCCGGTCAGTCCCCATGGGCCATGCCTACCAGCGCGACGCGGGGCGAGCGAGCGAATTTCTCCCGGACGGCGGCGCGCCGGCCCCGCGTGCCGTTCACTGTGAGGACCAACCGCGAAGTCGAACCTCGCACGGGGGACAAGTGGGACCTCCCGTGCCAAGCAGCCGGTCCGATGGATAGGGTCCCGAACTAATGGCAGCAGGACGAGAGCGGCGCGCGAAGGCCGAGACGTTCACGGCCCGGTGGAAGATGCAGTGGCACCGGGTCCGTACCGGCCTGCGCAGAAGCGCCGTGGACTACTTCCGCGGCGACGGCTCCGACTGGATCGCCTTCGCCGGGCTGCTGCTCGCCATCCCCGCCCTCATGGGCATGACCCTGGTCGACTCGGTGTGGTGCTCCCCGGCCACCCTGGTGCTGCCGATCGTCGCCGGCGGCCTGCTGCTGCGCCCGGCGAGCCTGCTCGGCCTCTACGCGGCCGGGGCCACCGCGCTGATCGTGGAGTCGGTACGGCTCGGCCCGTACACCGAGGGACCGTCGCGGGTCACCCCGGGCGTGGTCCTGGTCGTGGCCGCGTGCGGTTTCTTCGGCCTGCTCACGGCCCAGTTCCGCAGCCGGGTCGGCGTGCCGTGGCGGCGCGGCGGCACCATGCTGTTCGACCTGCGCGAGCGGATCCGGGTGCAGAGCAAGCTGCCGAAGCTGCCGCAGGGCTGGCACCACGAGATGGCGCTGCGGCCGGCCGGCGGCCAGTCCTTCTCCGGTGACTTCGTCGTCGCGGCCCGCACGAACGGCGGCCGCACGCTGGAGGTCGTGCTCACGGACGTGTCCGGCAAGGGCATGGACGCGGGATCGCGCGCCCTGCTGCTGTCGGGAGCCTTCGGCGGCCTCCTGGGCTCCCTCCCCCCGCACGCCTTCCTCCCGGCCGCGAACGGCTACCTCCTGCGCCAGGACTGGGACGAGGGCTTCGCCACCTCCATCCACCTCGTCCTGGACCTCGACTCCGGCGACTACGAGCTGTACTCCGCCGGGCATCCGCCGGGGCTGCAGCTGAGCGCGGGCAGCGGACGCTGGGAGGAGAAGGCCGCCGAGGGCCCGCTCCTCGGCGTGTACGACGGCGCCCAGTTCGACTCCGTGAAGGGCTCGCTGCGTCCCGGTGACGTGTTGATGCTGTTCACCGACGGCCTGGTGGAAACCTCCGACCGTGACATCGTCGAGGGCATCGACCGGCTCACCGGCGAGGCCGACCGCTATGTCGCCGGCGGCTTCCACGGCGCCGCCTGGCACCTCATCGAAGCGGTCGCGAAGGACGTCAACGACGACCGGGCCCTGCTCCTGATCTGCCGCGAGTGGTCGACGGCACCGGCGGCACGCTGACGCCACCGGGGCGGCCGTTCGCCAAGCTTTGGTCACGGATGTTTGCTGACTTTGTGACGGTGCGGGCCCTGGATTGCCGCGGCGATTTGAGAGTTGATAGAGATGCTTCCGTATGCGACACGAGCGGCACATGCCGCATGAGCCCGTACGGGGGAGGCCGGATGAAGTTCGACATGGGTGCGCAGACGCTGTCGACGTTGATGCGTGATTCGCGGGGTTCGAGTCAGGATCTGGGGACGTTGATCCGGCAGTTGG